>NZ_AP024597.1:2392500-2692500 GCF_019704315.1 Stygiolobus caldivivus
GCTTTCGCGCATTGGGGACGTTTCGCGCCTGGTGCGCCCCGTAGGGCCTGGGCCCTTGTCTCAGTGCCCAACTGGGGGCTCCCGCTCCCACGGCCCCTACCCGTTATAGGTTTGGCGGGCCTTTACCCCGCCAACAGCCTGATGGGCCGCGGCCCCATCCTCGGGCGGTTATGAGCGGGAACAGCCCATAACCGTTTAGGGGAAGAACCGTTCCAGGACTCTTCCCCTATCGGGGATTATCCCCAGTTTCCCGGGGTTATCCCCGTCCCGAGGGTAGGTTAGCCACGTGTTACTCAGCCGTCCGCCACACCCCCTTCCCGGAGGTGTAAGACTCCCATGGCTTAGCCCTACCCCGATAGCGGTCGGGTCCGGCAGGATCAACCGGAATCGGGGCGGGAGGGCTTTTCACCACCCTCTGGCTCTCCTCTGTCAGAGGCAAGGTGACCGGAGTTATCCCCATGAGGGGTTCTGACTCCGGCTTTCTTGCCCCTCCATTTGTAATTGTGAGTCTCCCCGGCGGGAGTTGTGCTCCCGCGGGGTCATCCGCGAAATATACATTATATGAAAACTGTATTTAAAGCTTACTTAGCGGTAAAACATAGTATAGCCGTAATTTGACGTCGGTGAGATTTATTAGGGGTGGGTGGTAGAAGTAAATTTTCTCACTTTTTGTGTCTGGTGTATTTACTTTAGCAAGTAAATTAGGTGGACTGACCGCGTTATTTGAGGCTTGGGGTTTGGAGGAACTGTGGAGACAGACTAGTAGTATTGACGTGTAAATTGAGAATAACTCCCGGTATTTTAGAGCCGTGTGAGGCCTTAATTTGTGTTATCTAAGTAAACTGCAGGGGTAGGTATTATGTGTAGTTTGGAGTGCGTTTATTAAACGGGGGAATACTAGCGGTGTCACAGATCAACTTACCCGTCCCCGGCCTTTGCAGTGGCCCGCTGTGAGGAAACATGGTTTACACGGTAGGTACATAGTACAGCACCCCTTTTACGAGGGGCTTAACACGATAGTCTGTTGTACATGGGGTTTATGGCTACTTTCTCGCTGGTCGACGTAATAAGATGGTATTGTTGTTGGGTAATTCTTTTTTCCTTGTCGAGCCCTTTCAACTCTTCGCCATTAAAATTATTGTACTTAGTAGGGAGGAGGCATTAAGGACTAATTATAGTAGTTATCCTACTTTTACCTTGTAATACGAAATACTCTGTGTTAATGGTTAGGTCTGGTGTTAGTTGGAAAAAATGTGAAGGCTGAAAGGGGCTGAGGACTGCAAAGGGCGAGCTAAGCAAGGGGGAACTCTTCAGCCTGAAGGGCGTAGAGGGGATCTCCGGTTCGTTGAAAACCGTTTAGGAGACACACGGACCATGATGAAAACCTTTAAGACGTGTTAAAGTAGGATAACTGCTAATATAAGGGAGGTCTTACTAGTAGTAATAACTACGACGGCTGTTCCCTTAAGGTAGACGTGTTTGGGACGCTTTGTCGTGTGTTAAGGGGGAATAGTCTTCTTTTCAATATATTTCAATTACTCAGTGTCCTTGAGTTAGCTTGTCCCTTAGGCTTTGGCTGGGTTTAGACTGCAAGAATGTTTTTTGTTATGTAGTATTGTTATACCCGGTCGGTTAATAAAGGGCGACGGTGACGTGAGTGTAGGGCCAAAATTCGCCGAGCAAGGGGATTTGCATTGTCCTTTAACCCCTGTATGAGTAAGGGAGGAGTTTTCGGGAGGAGTTTATGAGCCAATTTCAATTCATTTAAAATTTCTCTTGTTCTTTTTTACGTATATAATCTGTAATTTTAGATCTTTTGAACTGTTACGAAAAGGTTTATTTTCTGTTTTTTAGTCGATTGGCATGTGTCTGAAACTGCAATAGCAATAGGAGGAGAGGGAATGACAATATCATTAATAAGCGAACTTGCTGAACTTCAGCTGCTAATTGAAAAAGAGCAGATTCAGTGCGTAATTAATACGTTGAAAACATGGTATAAGGAAAAGGAACTAACACCCGATGCGACACCTACTGTTCCTAATGAGACTATTAGGCCGGCGATTTCTGCAGCCTACGGCGTTTTTGACAAGGACGTTAGTTTGCCGGACATTTTCGGCCACGGGATAATAACTACTGTTAAGGGTAAAGACGGTGATCATTTAGCATATATTGGTAGGGTTAACCCTAATTGGGCCGAAATAGTGGTAGCACAGGGTGGTTTTTGGAGGACGAGGTATTTAGGGGTACGTTTCGCTAATTATTTGAAAGAGGATATGAAAAAGGCTGTAAACGCGTTATCCTCATATACTTATAACATGGGTTTGACTGCGGAGATAAATGATGTAGAGATAGCAGTAGTGGACTTGGGTAGTGTAAAGGACGTTTTCCCTCAAGGTTGGGTTAATCCGGCAAATATGAGCACTTGTACTCAGTCGCCAAACGTCTTAGGGTCAATAGAGGACTTCATAATGAACTTCCTCAATGAGTACTTGGTAAATTATAGGTTTACACTAATACCGTTATACACTGGAAAACTGTTAAAGGGTTTTAGGTCTATTAATATTTCCAGCTGGGGATATGATAAGAAGCATTCGTTTTACAGTATTCCTCCAAAAGAAGTATTAGGTCCCAAGTTAGCCGGTATTAGTGAAAACCCGCCTACCTTGTACGGCACTTTCACCATAAAAGCGGTAAAGATAATTAAGTATTCACCCATAGTAGCCCCGGCAAACTTTATCGCAGATTCTATAGAGGAGTATTATCATGTACCTTATTCCGACCTTGATATTCTTAAAGCGGGTATCGGTGCGCCTATGCAGAGTAGCCTTTGGTGCGGGACTAATGGCTGTTCAAACTACGGGAATTTTGCACTTAGTGTGGGTATTTTGAGTATGGGGTTGGGTAAGATAGGGCCCTTGAACTTGGGGAAGCAGTACAATTATATCGGTATCCCTATACCTGACTTTTCTAACATGACCTTTGACGAAATTCAGTCCTACTTTAAGGAGGTACTTAACGCGGAAAGGATCATAAAGTTAGCCTTTGTCTTTGGTACTATTCTAACTTCAATTTATGAGGACTACAAGAAGAAGTACGGTGATTTGTTTGCGGAGTTCGTTTACCAATGGTTACCAGTGACGGATAACGAGAGCGAGGCTAAACAAGACGCTGAAGGACTTGTAAATATAGCCCAAAAAATATACGATAGGGCTAGGGAGGAGATAAACGCCACGAGGTCTTATAGGGCTTTAAGCTACGTTGAGGAATGCCTATTAACCGTTGCAAACCCTTATGGTGAACTAGATGAACAAGTTAAGAATGTAGTAAATTGTGCGTTTAATGAAGCCTTTGGTGGTGAAGAAGAGTGAAGGGCTTGCTTGCAGGGAATGTTTTTATAGTCCTACCGGACGATTTGGAAACTGAGAACGGGGAAGTTAAGTGCGTTATTAATACTTTAAAAGAATGGTCTGGAAAAAGGTACATTAATATGGTCGCTAACCATTATACTGTTCAAAACATGACTATAAGGCCCGCAGTTATATCCCCCTTCTCCCTTTTAAATAAGGGAGTGAGTAAGGGTGACCTTTTCGGTCACGGTGTGTTGATAAGGACTAAGGATGGGCATTTAGTCTTTATCGGCAGGGTTGACCCTAACTGGACTGGAGTTGTTGTAGCTAGGGGCGAGTTTTGGAAGGCTAAGTACCTAGGTGTAATGGACTTCAAACCTTTTGGTGTGATAGACTTCGGTAATATAGTGAAGGATTGGGTTAACCCGGCCAGTTCTAAGGTAGTTTCGTATGTACAAATCCCTTTATATACTGGTAATTTATTGTTGAGTAAGCTTAAGAAGATACCTACGAAGCCTATAGTTGTTGCCTCACACCTCACTTTTCGCACATCTGATCCGCCCTTTATGTACGGCTCAATTATAAAAGACGGACTAGTCATTAACACGGATTTCATTATAGAAGATATGGAACATTTCCCCGCAAACTGTCCACCTCTCGATATACTCAAGGTAGGGATCGGTGCACCTATTCAAGGCGGGTGTGGGTACGGTAACGCTGGCTTAATCGTCGATATTGTAGATAACCACTATGTCGGCGTCCCTACACCAGACCTTTCGAGCATGACTACTGGTGAAATCGCGGAGTATTTTAAGGACGTGTTGGGGGTCGACTTTAGTCCCATCTTTGAATTCGGTGATGTCCTTACCGAGGTTTATGAGAAGTATAGTAAGTACGGTTTCGGGGACTTTGTTTACAGGTGGTTGCCTATTGGTAAGAAGGGGGAGGCTGAGAGGATTTTTAACATAGGTAAGAAGATTTATGAGAGGGCTAAGGAAATGGCGAACAACGAGTACCTGGACAAGTGCTTTTTGGAGTACGCTGATCCCTACTCAAATATAGATAAAGAGGCGAGGATTGTATATTGCTGTACTAGGTGGGGTTATGGAAGTTTGGTATGAAGGAGGGGTATTGAAGGTAATTGGCAATAAAGACCCTTGTATTTCAAGTTTTATAGACAAGTGGAGGAAGGAGGGGTTATTGGAGTGGTATTCTACGAGATTTACGGTGGCTAATGTCACTTTGAGGCCCGCTATAGCCTTTCCCTTTGCGGTCCTTGAGAGGAGTGATGACTTCGGTCACGGTATTCTCGTCAAGACTAAGGATTCTAACTTGTTATATATAGGGAGGGTTAGCCCTAACTGGTTAGGGGTTTATGTTGCACAGGCTGGGTTTGTGAGGGGGAGGTTTGTAGGTAGGGCGTTTAAGAATGACGAGCTGGGCATTATTAACATGGGTATTGTGGGGGATTGGGTCAATCCTTTGATCGGGAGAAGGGTTAATGTTTTACGCGTCCCACTTTACACAGAAAACGTATCGAGGCATATTAAATCACGTAAATGGAATTATGTTAACGGTTATTATGAGGGTAGGTCTGTTAGAGTTACAATTACAAGAATTAGTAGGGAGTTACCTAGGGTTTATACTGACGTTAAGCCTGTAATTGGTGCAGTTATCCAGTCCGGTGATTGTACAAGTTATGGTGATGTGGGGATAGTCGCTGGGTCTGATGGAAAATGGGTTCCTATAGCTGACTTCGGTAAGATGACTGTTGATGACGTTGTGGAGTATTTGAGGGGGTATGTGGATCTTGAGGTGGTCGATTCAACTATACCGGGGGTTGAGAAGCATGAGGATGTAGTTGTTGAATTTGTTTACGAGTGGTATCCTATTAAGGGGGTTGGTGAGTTGGTTTCTTTTGCTGAAAGGGTTTTGGGGAGAGTTAGGGAGGAGATAAGTAAGCAGGGGTTTGAAGACTCTTTAAGGTATGTGGATGAGTGTTTCTTGTCAATTGCTAACCCAAATGAAGACTTTTACAAGAATGTTGTCGACGTGGCTGAATGTGCTGTTAATAAGAATCACGGCTCTTTTACTATGTCTTTTACTTTTGGTAGCTTGATCTCGGTGATTTATGAGGAGGTTAAGGATATGTATGGTAAGGATATAGCTAAGTTTGTGTATACTTGGTCTCCTATAACTGGCGATGACATCGAGGCTTGGAAGAATGCCGAGGAGTTGGTTAATATTGGTAAGGAGGTTTATGAGAAGGCTAAGGAGGAGTTAGTTAAGTGTGGAGATGTTGAGGCTTTAGAGTGTCTTGGTTATTGTTTGGTGAATTGCAGTCCTTATCTTGAAGGGGAGATAGATGAGAAGGCTAAGAATGTAGCTTGCTGTGCTGTTTTGACGTCTTTTGAAGGGTGTGAGAAGGAGTGAAACGCGTGGTCGAAGAGGTGAAAGTGAATATTGCGGAAAGTTATGCTTTATCAGGAACCGAAGGGCAACGTCAATTCTCTTCCTTAACAATTTTTGGCCTTACACTGACCGCACTGTTACCCTTTATTAGCTGACCTGGTATAACATAAATTTCTTCATTAACAAAATTTTCATTATGAAAAATAAGTATCACAGGCTCAACTGTCATAGAATGCTTAATTAAGGTTACACCTAGGTTACACTGTGTATTGGGCTCTCTGTGTTGTTACAAAAACACACCGAAAAGCCCTCTTAGCCCATGTTATCAGGGCCTTTCACGATCTATTGTGGTTCCCATTTGCCTGACTATGGTAGGCTTATAACATTAAACATACACTTAACAATGTTAATACATAGCACGTGTAAAAGCGTAAAGTGAAGGGTTAATAACCTAGTTTATACAGGTTAGTCTTTCGTATACTGTATTATTTGTCCACAAATTATACTAATTCGACAGTATGGTATTTCAATTTATAACGGAGACGTGAGCGACCCGGTTATCATAAATTACGAAATTATTTGCGACCACATCTAATAAACTGGTTTTATATTACTTTATTTCTCGTAATTAAATGGATTTAACCCTGAATAAACGTGTTTTATGACTTTTTACTTTATTTAGTTATTTACATTTATTACGCATTAGATACTGTCTCGAGTATAGTGTTGAGAGGCGCAGTGGACCATAGACGCCGATATTAAATACAGGTGTCTTGTCCTTTAAAGTATGACGGGGTATGAGAAGGCATTAGTGCTTAGCAATTAACTCGTTAATGCCCTTGATCTCTAGCTTATTTTTTAATATTTCGTAAGCTTCCTCGGCGTGTGCTTTGAAGTTACCTCGCGGGTCTGCACTCCCTATTATAATATCGTTCAAATGTTCCAATACCGTATCATACATTCTTTGAAAATCACTGTCGTCCGTAACAAAGACGACCTCGTCATAGAGTCCTCCACGTAATGACAAGAAAAGGTATTGAAATATTATCTGGTCATTCCTACTTGGTGTCTTCTTATATTTTTGAAATTTTAACTTGCTTATATATTTATTAATACTTTCATAAATTAGTTGAATTTCCTTGATAATATCAATGTTTACAAGTATTTTAATATCATTAAATATTGTGCATTTTTCCCTGATTGTACTTTCTACGCTAGCTATATAGGCCGTTAAGTCTTCAGTTTTCCTTGTTAAAGCTATATGATTAGTAAGGGCTTCCAAATCGGAGTTTATTAACTTATCTTCCAAGTTTATAAAGAACGCCTTTGCAAGCATTTGTCTTATTCCTGCAGGAAGAATTTGTCCATTATATTTGCTTTTTCGTATCTGTTCATAGAGTTGGTCAAAGTCCTTCCTTATATCGTCGATGATTCGTGATTTCTCTTCAATGTCCAGTTTGTTCCAATTAGGCTTGGATAGTATTATTTTCTCATAAATTACATGTGAGGCCATATTATAGGCGTCGTTAATTATAGTCTCAAATTCAGATAAGTTTAAAGGGAGCACGACGCATTGCCCCTTACTTAACGAGTTGATAAAACCTTCGATAGCCGGGTTTTCATTCAAAATTTTCCTATATACCCATTTTACGAGAATATTAGTATCTAAGAAAAAAGCTTTATTTTTACTCATTTTTTACCACATGGAGCTTTGAAAAAAGGTAATACCCCCAGGAGTCTTTTGAGGGCATGGGTGTCTTATCAGCTACTAGTACATGCAGTAGTGCCCCGCTCAGCTCGGATATGTAGGGGAATACTTCTTTTTTCTTTATGTAAATTAGTATAGGCATCCCCAAAAACCCTACTAGGAAATTAGCCATGTTGAATGTGTATTTAAGCTGTGAGTCCTTCGTCTTTATGTTAGGGTTAGGTATGTTTATTTTACGCAGTTTTAGGTATGTCGATGTCACGAAACGTAAATATAATGAATAATAAGTGGTTATCAGGAAATTAGGGCTGTTTGAGTTTAATACCTCGTTATAAAACTTCTCTTCGTTTTCCTTTAACCCGTTAATGAGTTTCCTTAAGCCCTCCATTACCATTTCTCTGTATTCCCCTATAGTCGTGTTGTTTTCTAATAGCGAGTTGTATAGTTCAAAATCCTCCTTTATTTTTTCAGTCTCTTCTGACAATACCCTTAACTTATCCTCATCTTCGGGGTTTAGGGCTAACGTCAATAACCCTTCATAAACCTCGAACAAATTTTTCTCATACTTCTCAATCAAATAATCCTTCATCTTCTCTAAATATTGGACAGGGAAGTTCCTATTTTTCACTCCTTGTAAAGAGTTATAATATTCCTCAAAAGGGATTGAGAGTTCTTCTGACATGGTCATCGATCTATAATACATATTTATAAAGCACTCCACAAAAAACTTTTCTCTGACTACCCTATAGTTGACCCGGTTTTCCCCTTAACTCTTCCTTTAGACTCATGAGGACGTCCAATGTATAATTATACCTTGTTACGGACTAAAGGGCAAGGCCTTATCCTCCTGCCTAGCAAATTTTTACCCCCTACATCAACGACACAGCCCCCTTTTATTATACTCGGCCAATTTTATACTCGGCCAATTCATAAAGGACAATAACACCATTATACTTTGTAAGGTATCAAAGGGCTAAGGTTTTCTCTTTAATACACCGGTGGTTTTAAGTTACCATGCACTTTAAACTTCGACCGAGTATAATGTAATTTACTTTGTTAATAGAATTTTTATATAAAAGCAATTATTACAGACTTAACTGTCATAGTAATGCTTAATCGGGAGTATATCTAGGTTATACTACGTATTAAACTCTATACTTGAAAACCTTACTAGAAAAGCTCCCTTAGCTTAGGTTATTGGGGTCGCTCACGTATCCAAAGCCTTACTGGTCGACCGCGCCCCACAAGTCCCGAAAACGCTGGTATTAATAGGCACTGAAGGAATAGGGCGTAAAGTATAGGTGGTATATTCCCCTACCCTAGCCTAGTCCAAAATTTCTCTTCAACCACTCGACCACTTCCGTTGCAGATTTTAAACACTCTTCAGCTTTCCTCCTGTTATAATCAGCGAACTGCGAATAGCGGGACATTACGTAGTGGGGTGTTAAGAAATCGCAGTCGTGTAGTATGTTTTGGGGGACGTCTATGGATAGTTCGTCCCTGACCCTCTCCGCCAGTTCTCCTAGGTCATGGGTAAAAGGGAAAACCCCCTTGTGTTTGACTAAAATACCTTTTAATGCGAATTCGACACTCTGCTGGCTCCCGAAGCACACGAACCAGTAATACCCGTCTTCTAAGTGCTTTTTAGCTAAGTCGAGGAACTCTTTGCTCTTCTCGAACCAGAACTTCTCTACCATTATCTTTAAATCCAGTGTAGGTAATATAAACGCGATGGGCTTTGAGGACTTTGTTGATAAAGTGGTCAAGTATTATACCGGTAAGGTTACGGTGGTCCTTTTTGGGTCTAGGGCTAGGGGGGATCACTGGGAGTCTAGTGACTACGATATTATGGTCTTTCTCGAGAGAGTTGAAGACCCGGTCGGGGAAGCTACAAGGCTCTACTCCATGAAGAGGGGTTTTTCTGCAGATATCCTCGTCTTAAGTGCAGATAAGGTTAAGGAACCGGTGGTCGTTAAAATGCTTGAGCACAAAAAAGTCATTTATGATGGGCTAAACATATTTGACGACTAGCCCTAGCCGATAGGCTTAGGTGTCATAAAATTGTTTAAAAGGGATAGGCTACCCGGCTTTATAGGGTTTAACCGTTTATTACATGTCACAAGCTATAAAAGCCAAGGGATAAAATAAGGGCACTGTTAAGACACTTGATCTATAAGACCTACATTAGGGTTTATGCCTTGCCCTTTACAATATGAGGGAGTTATACCCACAGTTAATAAAGGACAATAGCGTTATTGGTGTAAGGCGTAAAAATTGGGGGAATACAAGGGCTCACCCTTTAGCGTCTAACTGAGTATTAAGGCTGACATCTAGGGGATACAGGTGTAGGGTATGTTAGGATCATGTGTAGTATGTATACTTTCAGAGTTTGGCTAAGTGTAGAGTCTTTTCGACAGCGAAATTAGTAGGTATAGAAGGTTTTATTTCAGTCCTCAAAAGGGGTAGGGCTCGGTCAAGTATACGGACGGGAAAGAGCGGACAGGTCGTTAACTCTAGAAGAGAAAGGGGTAAGCTGTATTGCGTCGTAAAGGAGTTATATCATGTGGCTATGTCCAATAGGGGTGAATTACCTTTTGCGTTTATTGGGACTGTAAACTGAAAACTGTCTTAAGACGCGTCGTATCATTTGATAAGCCGGTCATGGACCTCTAGTTGGAGTATGCGGTGTTAATTGGGAACATCACTAATGCCTTCTTTTTCGGTCGGGTATCAGCGTTAGGGTGTTTATTTTTAGACCTAGATTTTCTTTTTTATCCTCTCCAGTCTTTTTCCTTCAAAGTTTTTCGCGAAACTGTCTAATCCCCTCCTTAAAAATCGTAGAATTTACTAAGCTTAAAGGTAGGTCTGCTTCAAATTCTATTAAGACCTCACTGTCCTTAGCTGTGATTGCTAATTCGCCTAGCCTGGGTTTTTCAAAGCCCATAACTCCTATAACGTATTTTACCTTTCTTTCCGAAGCGGGCTTGTTTGCATACCATATTAAAGGGGGAGTAAGGACAAGCCCCCCGCGGATGGGGATCTCAGCTTTAATTTTGTCCTTGACCTCGACGTTAGGCGCGTTGGACATTTCCTTAAACGTGAAGATAGGGTCTTCAAATACCTTGAGTGCTATTTTCCCGTCTCGGGTCTTTGTGTGCTTCCCGTACTTCATTTTAATTTCACTTTTTTGTAATATTTTTTCCCGAATATATGCTATTTATTACTATTATGATGTATAGAGAGATCTTTAATACTTACTGAGATAAATACAATACAAATTACAATAAATTAACTGTTTTCCCCGTTCTTGTTACAAGAAGAAAACTATGTATCACATCGATATACTAATTTTAGCTGTAAATTGTCAGGAAGACAGTAATTTACGGTCATAGTGTTGTTATTAAGTTATAAACTGGACATGAAAAGAGCTTAACTTGGGGCTACCGGGACAAGGACTTAACATGTCTTAACTGGTACATCGAGACTTTATAGCTCAGTGGCGACACTATGTTCACGCTCACGGTGAAAGTAAAAAACCAATAGTTTTCACAAGAATACTTCTATTACTATCTCATCCCCGTCTTTAAGGTTTAATTTTTCTCTCAGGAAATAGGGTGAGATCACTTCAATTACGCTTTTAGGATGTGTAGTCCTAGTAGGGATGACTATAGCCGAAGGTGACAAGGAGTTCACCGAAGCGGGGAAAGCTTTGACACTGCCTAAAACGCGGTCGGGTTCTCTGTGTTCTGGAATTACTATCCCTTTATTCGCATCGAGGAGGAGCCTGTTCTCCATAGAGTTCCTGTCATATATTACTGCGTTGAGCGTCCCGGGGTATGGCTGAAAACCTAAGAACTTCTTGAACGCTTCACTATAATAGGGCAAGGAGAGGAAGAATTTCCCCTCGCCCAGACCTGAAGTGACTTTAGCCCTTATTTTTATGATCCTACTTATCTTTAGGATCTCTTCGAGGTTTTCTACGCACTCCCTAAAAGCCCTTTCTCCCTCTTCTGTTAGCCTTATGGTCTCCCCTTCTTTGGAGATCGCCCTAGTTATTATACCGTTGTCTTCTAGCTCCTTCAGTTTTCTTGATACTGTCTGCTGTGATATACCTAAGAGTTTAGCCATATCTTGCTGAGTGATAGTGTTATTAAGGGCCGCTTTTAAGATCCTTATTACTTCACATGATAGGTTAAGCTCTTTTCAACTCACACCCTCCGAACAATCTTGTTCGGCTTCCTTATATTCTCCACTTAAATCGTCTTCTACGTCTCTTGTAGACCAGTCCCACTTATCGGTCCACGCATTACCGATCTGTATCGGTCTGTCCAGTTTACTGAGGAGTACTATCCTACTGGGCACGTGTTCGGAGAGGATCTTGTAGCCCGTATAGTCGGAAAGGAGTTTCGCGAATTCTCTCACTTCACTGTGCCTCGGCATTGCGTCCTTGGTCAGCCTGTAAGTTGAAGGTCCTACATGCATGTAGGCTTTTACTTCAATATAAGTGGGCTGGGAAAGTTCCATGAGTTTTGCGAATTCCCTTGCGTCTTCTTCACTCATATTAAACCCTTTTATCATGGTCATCCTGATCACGGTGGGCGAACTGAAGCTGGGCAAAATCTTCAGCGTCTCCATTACTAAGTTCCAAGAGTTTGCCACTATAGGCCTGTTGATCACCTTATGTTTTCTCTCGTTAGGTGCTTGGAGGGAGACAAAGAGTTGGGTGGGTTCCTCCTCAAGCCCTGCAAGGATATCGGGCCTGACACCACTGGTAACTAGGAATGTAGTCATCCCCCTCTTGTGGTATTCGGCAATCAGTTCTCCGAGCCTGTTGTACAAAGTGGGCTCTCCGGTGAGGCTAATTGCGACGTGTTTAGGTGTTGTGGCCTCTTTGGCTTTTTCCTTAGGGACTCCTTCTCTCCCGAAATAGCCTGAGACGGCCCTCTTGTGTTCTTCTATGCTTTTTTCAGCTATGATGTCGGGGTCGTCTTCTATCGGGATCTTAGTCTCGTCCCAGTCTAGGCCTATGTCCTCAGGTTCAAGCCTCCAGCAGTGGACGCACCTGAACCAGCACCAGGCAGCTGAAGGGGACATTTGGACGCACCTGTGGCTTTCAATACCGTAGAATTTGCCCTTGTAACAATACCTCCCGCTGGTAAGTGCTTCGTGAGTCCAATGACATTTTTTGTATACTGAGTGACTGCCTACGATATGGTATTTCTCTTTTTCTAGTTCTTTCATTATCACGCTGAGCGTATCTATCCTAAAGGTAGATTTACTTTCCATTAGACTCATGTATGTGTGTGAGGTAAAAAACTTTAAAGGTTAGCTGTAAGGTCGCGGTAGCCTAGTACTTTCTCGGTCGCTTTAGATAAGGAAATGAGGTAGTAGTCCGATAGGTACCTACCCATCATCTGTATACCTACTGGCAAATTGTTATAGAAACCAGCAGGCTGTGAGAGTGCGGGTATCCCTGCCAAGTTTGCTAATACTGTATTAAGGTCTATCGCGTACATTTTCACCGGGTCGTCAATTACTTCACCTATTTTAGGCGGTAGTACGGGCATTGTAGGGGAGAGGATTACGTCATACTCTTTGAGGAGGTTGTCTATTTCGTCCTTTATGAGGCGTCTGACCTTTAGCGCCCTTATATAATACTGGTCGTAATAGCCTGCACTGAGTATAAAACTACCTAACAAGATCCTCCTTTTTACTTCCAGCCCGAACCCTTCTCCTCTGTTCTTGGCGAAAGTCTCTTTCCATGTCCCGTCGTAATATTTACTGTACCCGTACCTCACACCGTCAAACCTGGCTAAGTTGGAACTCGCCTCTGACATGGCTATTATGTAATAAGACGGGAGCGCGTAGTCCGCGTATTTCAACTCAACTTCCTCAATAGTCGCGCCTTCGCTTGAGAGCTTGTCTATGGCTTTTTTAAATACTGCTTGCACTTCTGGTTGGGAGGCTTCTAAGATGTTTTTTAGCAATGCGAACTTAGTTTTGCTGAGTTCTCCCTCAACCTTAGGGGGGTGCTGGGGTATTGTAGTTGCGTCCCTCCAGTCTTCTCCCGAAATTACAGAGTAGAGGAGTTCAAGGTCTTCAGCGTTTTTAGCCATAGGCCCTATCTGTTCCAGGCTGTTGGCATACGCTACTAGCCCGAACCTACTTACTGTACCGTAAGACGGTTTCAGCCCGAACACGGCGTTAAATGCGGCTGGTGCCCTTATTGAACCCCCGGTGTCACTACCTAAAGCTATGTCTACTATTCCACTAGCTAGGGAAGCCCCGCTACCGCCTGAAGAGCCCCCAGGGGTCCTTTCTAAGTCCCATGGGTTACGGGTGGGACCGAAATAGCTGGTCTCAGTGGTGGAACCCATTGCGAATTCGTCCATGTTCGTCTTACCGAGGATAACGGCTCCTTCTTCCTTTAATTTTTGGATTACGGTAGCGTCAAAGGGTGGGACGTAATCTTCTAACATCTTTGAGGCGCAAGTTGTCCTAAGCCCTTTAGTCGATATGTTGTCCTTTACAGCGATGAGTACTCCTCTCAGTTTTCCCTTTCTGGTTAGTGACTCTTTCACTTCCTTGAGGACTTCTTCCTTTGGTCTTAGGGTTATAAATGCCCTTACTTTATTCTCCACTTTTCCTATTCTTTCATACACTTTTTCGACGTATTCTTCTGCGTTTTTCTCTTCTGGGGCTATCATTTTAATCACCGTATGTCCTTGGGCCTACTATGTAGCCGTTTTCTTTCCTCTTTACGTTTTGCAGGGCTTCGTCTCTGGTGAGGGTCTTTAATGGTTCGTCTTTTCTGAGTTTTCCTGACGAGAGGGGGTGGAATAGGGGCTCCACGTTTGTGAGGTCTAGTTGGTTTATTTTATCGAAGAACTGTAAAATATTTTGCAGGTCTTTTTTAAGCTTGTCTTTTTCTCCTTCCTTTATTTCGATGAGGGCTAAGTTCTGTAATTTTTCGAGGAGTTTCTCATCAATCTCCATCTTTTTTCACACTCTCTGTTAGCCACGATAAGTATTCTGGTAGTCCGGAATTAAAGTCGATTGCTATAACTTCTGGGACTTGGTATGTGTGTAGTTCCTTTATCCTCTTTATTACTTTTTCCTTTACCTCACTCCTGGTCTTTATCACCAAGAGTACCTCGTCGTCTTCTGTTGTTTTCCCTTCCCAGACGTAAAATGACTTGATATAGGGGACTATGTTTACGCAAGCCACGAGCCTTTCGTCCACGAGTGTTTTAGCTATTTTCTTTGCGTTTTCCATTGTATTCGTAGTCGAAAATAGGAGAGTATACACGAAGATAATTTAAGCTCAGAAATTTAAAAGGACTCGTGAGAATAAAGGACTTCCTTGAGGTAGCACCGTGGAAGGGAATTGAGGAGGCCCTGTTCTTGGGGTTAAGTGAAGCGGAAGAACTGGGAAAGTATTTCTTAGGTTTTACCCTTTCTAACGGGCACGGGATAATCTTGTTTGTTGACCCGTATGGGGCAGAAATAAGGGGTGTTTATTTGGCTTTGCCTGAAAAGTCTGAGGCCCAGTACCTGAGGTTTTGTTGTTTATATAAAGGTAGGGTAGGTAATACCATTTTTATTTACGAGATAGTTAATTTGTCTGAATACATAAATACTGTAAAGTCAGAGAGTATTATTTACGAAGAAGTGATCAAAGGTGAGCTTGAGGACTTTTTATATACAGCGTTGGTTGGATGACGACACTTTTAGGAAGTTACTATCGTTCTCGAGGTTTATTACTAGGGATCCCACAAAAGGCTCAGTATTTGTAATCGACACAGAGAGGGCTAGGAAGAACAGGCTTAAGGCGGACGACATAAGGGCGATACTGCAGGAAATCGGTGTTACAGTGGACGAAAAGGAGTTGAAAGAACTTGAAAAAGAGTTACCCAACTACGATGTGGAGTTTGTTTTAAGGAACGAGAAAGTAATCATAAGGCCCCACGTATACCTAATGGACCTAGTCAAAGACTATTATGAGCAAGGGATATTAAAGTACAATAAGGGGGAAAAGGTCTTCGAGACTTACCCTTATTATTATCAGTTCCTTAAGACCCGGTTTGAGGAAAACGGCCTTAAGGTTAAAGGTCTAGAGTTAAAAGTAAGAGATATTAACATAAACCTTAAAGCGGAATTGAGAGAATATCAGAAGGAAGCTCTGGATATCTGGTTAGAAAAGGGCTCAGGAGTTATAGCATTACCTACCGGTGCCGGAAAGACTGTGATAGGGGTAGGGGCCATAGCCCATGCTAAGAGGTCAGCCCTAGTGGTCACTTTTACCAAGGAACAGATGATGCAATGGAGGGACTCAATACTCAGGTTTACCGATGCTGAAAAAGCTATGATAGGGCTTTTCTATTCGGGTGAAAAGAACATTAAACCGATAACGATCACCACTTACCATACAGCTTATAGGCATATGGGAGAATTAGGGGATAAGTTTGATGTCCTAATAATCGACGAAGCACACCACTTACCGGCTGATAAGTTTAAAGTCATAGCTCTAGGTTCTTTTGCTTCAAGGAGGTTAGCCTTATCGGCGACACCCGTTAGAGAAGACGGTAAGCATGAGGAGCTTTTCAAGCTAATGGGCGGTCTGATATATTTTAAGACCCCACAGGAGTTGATAAAAGGGGGTTTCCTTGCCCCTTATGAGATAACCCAAGTTAGAGTCGATATGACCCCACAGGAGAAGCTTGAGTATAACAAGTTGTTAAGTAAGTTCAGGAGTTTATCAAAGGGTAAAAAGGTTTCACAGTTGTTAGAACTTGTAAAGAAAGGAGACGAGGAAGCAGTAGAGGCTATGAAAGTCTATAACGAGATGAAGAAGATCACTAACCTAGCTAAGAACAAGGTTGAAAAAGTTAAGGAGATAGTTGAAAAGGAAAAAGGTAATAAGATCCTTGTTTTCACCCAGTACGTTGAACAAGCTGAGGAGATAGCTAAGTCCTTAAACGCCTTCCTGATAACCGGGAAGATGAGCAAGAGTGAAAGGGAGAAAGTCCTTTCGGTATTTAAGGGTATGAAAAGTGGTGTGTTAGTCTTGACTACTGTCGGTGACGAAGGTCTCGATATCCCGGATGCAAGTGTTGGGATTATTGTCACGGGTACGGGCTCTAGGAGGCAGTTTATCCAGAGGCTAGGTAGGCTATTGAGGCCCAGTAATGGTAAAAAGGCTAAGTTATACGAGTTAATAACTAAGGGGACTGCTGAGGAGTACCAAGCTGTAAAGAGGAAGGAGATAATTCAGGAAGACTCATTGTTCCCAGACGGAGATATGTAGTAGTATAAGGAATAGGCTAGCGGTTTAAAGTAATTTTTGAGTTGGGATGTCGCAACTGTAACTGTTTCTCCGCTTAAAGCCAATAATGGGGCATTGTCAATTTCCAGTATAGGGACCCCTTCTACATCGTCTATGACCAGTTTTACTTTACCTAAGGCATGCTTAAGGCTAATTGCAGGTAAAAACCTGGGGCATTTTACTTCTATTTCGCCTTCAACTTCCCTTTTACCTTCTTTGAATGTGACTTTTTCTTTCCCGTTAACTGTGTACCCCTCTACCCAGTTTGGGCTTTCAATCTCGTTTTCGCAGTCGGGGGATATGACAGAGAGTGGTGGGAATTCTAATATGAACCCGCGGATCTTTAGTAGTGCTGGTTGTACTAATATTATATCTCCTTGCTTTATTTCTGTTTTTTTCTCTGCTGGTCTACAGATTTTCATCCCTTTATCTACGTAGGGCATTATTATGTTAAGTTTAAAATACCATCAATAAATAGTTATTTGATGAAAGTACTTGTAAGGTCTGAGTTATGATGATTAACTAGGCTGTTGAGTGGTTGGAGATGAGGTGGTTAAAGAAGAGGGAAGTAGTCATCTATTTTCTGCTCCAAAAAAAGTTCGGTACTAATGAGTTTAATGTAGGTGAGGCACTAGAGTACCTTTCACCGTATTTTTCAAAGAAAGTGAGCTTGAACGTTATCCGTTATTTTTACAATACTGGGATCCTTATAAAAACTGGCGAGTTAAGGTATAAACTAATCCCTTGGGACGAGTATATGTTAGATGTGTCTTTTAAGTATTTAAGAAGGAGGGCTACTCTTCATCATAAAATTCGATCGTAATTTTTACTTTTACTTCTTTGTTGCTTAGAGGCGGGATACTTTGCCCTAAGTCCACTCCTACTACTACTGGGTTACCTAATGAGTCTGTGAACTTGACTTCAGCTACATACTTCTTTGAGGGCCCTTGGTTTAATGATTTCATTAGCTCTTCGTATATCCTGCTCAGAGCCATTTGAAATGATATGGGGCTTGCTAAATCCTCAGGTTTTAACTGTATTGGTATAAATCCTCCCATTATTTCCCCGATCTTTGCTTTTCCTTCAAATTGCACTTTGTATGAAGGTTGTGAGGAACTCATATTATTCAATACTATAGTTGTCACGCGTGATAATTAAAATTATGTCTAAGAAAAGCGCGGGATAAAAACGCTTTATTACCTTTATGCCTTCTTTCTTATTGCAATCTCTATCGTTGAAACTCTTGATTGCCTACCGTCTTGGCTTGTCACAGTCTGGCTCCCGATCCTTATTTCTTTAACTTCTATCTTGTCTGGTAAGAACCTGTTCCTGACTATTTCCACTGTGTCTACGGCTTTGCTGATTGCTCTTCCTCTTGCCTTTATTATTATTTCACTTACACCTTGGTTTAGTAGAGTTAGAGCTGCTAATACATAGTTCATTACAGGTTTTTTACCTACTAATACTACATTACTTGGAGTTGCGGCGGTGCTCACATATATCACCCGAATCGCAATAACAGATACTTACTAGGGTAATAAAGTTATCTAAGAGAGTAGTGTAGGTAAGAATAGCGGAAAAAATACACTTAAGAAATATATAAGCCAGATAGCACGATATCACTCACTTCTATGTCTTATAAAATCATACTGTATAAATGCAACATTTAGCATGGTCAAGATTAGGTACTTATTTGGATGTCCTAATTGTAATGGCCCAATAGATTCGGAAAGGCTTTTAAAGGGATTGCCTTGTGAGTCGTGTTTACCGGGCTATTCCGAGGCTCTGGATATTAAAGCGATATACGACCTGCTGGTTAAGAACTCGACCTTGAAAAGTTACGCTGAGCTCTATTATAACTTTGAGATGTATGAGGAGTTGTCAAGCCTATTCAAGAAAATAGTGGGCAAAGAACCTTGGCCTCTGCAGAAGTATTGGTTAAGGAAATTGCTTAGGGGCGAGAATTTTTCGCTATCTGCACCTACCGGGATAGGTAAAACTACGACTTTGATGGTATATTCTATATATAGAGGTGAGACCACCTTATTTGTAGTACCTACGAACTCTTTGAGGGATCAAATATGCCAGAGGTTAAAGGCTATCACTCCTGATGTATCCTGCGGGAACCCAGAAGACGGTAAAATAAACGTGACGTCTTTCTATTCCATAAACCGTAATACGGAGAAATATGCCAGCCTGAAGCCTAAAGTAGTGATCGTGGACGATGCCGATATGATCCTTAAGAGCGGTAAGACTACTGAAAGGATAGCTACAATCCTTCAGATACCCCAGGACGTATTTGATAAGGCTGTACAGTTAGTTAAATTAAGGAGGATCCTGTCCTTTAAGGAAGACCGAGAACTATCACAGAGAGTAAGGGAATTAGAAGCTCAAGTATACACGTGGAGGCCTGTGACACAGTTTGTCGTATCCAGCGCTACTTTGAGACCTAAGGGGTCTAAACAACTTGCCCTGAGGACTTTGGCGGGTTTTGAGCCTTCCACCGTCCAGATCTATAGTAGGAATATAATAGACTCATATCAAGACGGACTGGACTTAGTAAACCTATTAGATAGGCTGGGTGATGAAGGGGCCTTAATACTAGTATCAAGAGACTTCGGGAGGGCAAAGGTAAAAGAGATAGTTAACGAACTTAACGAGAGAGGGTTTAGGGCTATTCAGGCTGTATCAGGGAGGAAGTTCATGGATAAGTTCTCTTCCGGTGAAGTAGGGTATTTAGTAGGGTCGGCTAGCTATTACGGTGTAGCTGTAAGGGGGCTGGACGAGCCTAAGAGGTTAAAATACGTAATATTTTACGGTGTCCCGAAGACTAAGTTACCCTTAGAGGACTCTTTAAATAACCCGTTTACCGCGTTAAGGGTAGCTGATGCTTTATCGCTCGATGTCGGTAATCTGAGGAAAAAAGTGCTATTGCTTTCCCCTTCTGAAGTCCAAGCTATAAAATTTGCACTTAGAAACTCGGAGACGTTAAACGGTAAACTTGAAGAGTTGAGGAAATCACTGAGCTATTTGAAAGAAAACGTAATTGAGGTGCTCAAAAGTAAAAAGCCCTCGGTATTAAAGTTAGACAATTTCACAGTAGAAAGAGAAGGCAGGAGGTATTTTATCCTCATACCGGACGCCATAACTTATATACAGGGCTCTGGTAGGGCTAGCAGGATCTTACACAACGGGTTTACTTTAGGGCTAAGTGTGGTCTTAGTCGATAAGCCTGAGCTCTTTGAAATCCTGGCGAAGAGAGTTAAGGGGTTATCTTATGATACAGAATTTAAGAAGTTTAACGACCTCGACCTAGATAGTATAAAGAGAGAAGTAACGGAAAGTAGGAATGGCGGGTCTAGGAGTTTAGACATTAAGACAGCATTAATAGTCGTCGAGTCCCCTACTAAGGCTAAGACTATTTCAAGGATTTTTAGCAGAGGGGTTAGGAGGGAGTTATACGGCGTTCCGGTGTATGAGAGTATAATAGTAGACAAAAACTCGGTTATTGTAGCTAATATAGTGGCTTCAAAGGGACACGTAACCGATCTCACGACCGAGGAGGTAGGTTATTATGGGGTCGAGGTCGATAACGAGATAAGGGCCAACTATTCTCCTATATATAAGTGTTACAACTGCCTTAAGACAATAACTAAGAGAGTTGACTCTTGCCCTTATTGCGGTTCAACGTTAGTTTATTCGTCAGAGAGAATTATAAATGCGATAAGGCTCCTTAGTTCTGACGTAGATGAAGTCTACGTCGCTACAGACCCTGACCAGGAGGGCGAGAAAATTGCCTTTGACCTCTATGCACTTATAAGCCCATATAATAAGAACGTGTTCAGGGTAACATATCACGAAATAACTAAAAACGCCATATTAGAAGCTATCAGGAATAAGTCGTGGTTTAACCTCAATGCGGTTAACTCACAACTTGCGAGAAGGATTGAAGACAGATGGATAGGGTTTGAGCTTAGTAGTGCCCTTAAGAGTATTATAGGGGATCAAAATAACGGTAGCGGTAGAGTTCAGGGACCGGTACTCGGTTGGATAGTAGATAGGACAAACGAATATAAGAGGAACACCGGTTGGATGGTCTATGTCAAGGTAGGAAATTATGTGATCAGGAGGTTATTTAAAAGTAAGGCTGAAGCTGAGGATTTTGTAAAAAGACTTAACGTTAAAGTACTGAAAGTTGGGGAGAGAGAGGAAGTTGTTAATCCTCAGCCTCCATACACTACTGATGCTCTACTGATTGACGCTTATAATAGACTCGGTATAAGTGCTCCTTTAACGATGAGGGTAGCCCAAGAACTGTTTGAGAGTGGGTTGATCACTTATCATAGGACGGATAGTATACACATATCACCTTTAGGTGTTAACATAGCTAAGGAGTACTTAATTAGGTCAGGGCTTAACCAAGATTTTCAAGGCAGGAGTTGGGGAGAGAGCGGTACGCATGAGGCTATACGCCCGACCAACCCGATGGACTTGAATGACCTGCAGAGGGATATAGAAGAAAACCCGTTCAAATATTATATTAAATTTACGTGGGTTCACTTCAAGGTCTATGACCTGATCTTCAGGAGGTTTATAGCGAGCCAAATGGGACCTGCTAAGGTAATTTACGGGAAGTTCAGGGTAACTTTAACCGGTAACGATGAGGAGTTGATAGAGGTGCCAATACTTGTAGAAGGCGGGTTTTCAAAAGTCTATCCGGTTAAGGTCTACTCGCTGGACGGAAGCGAGGTGACGAGTAGTATTAGGAAGGGTTCTTCTGTGCCTTTGCTGGGTTATGCTGAGGTCATTAAGTTAATGAAAGAGAAAAACATAGGTAGACCGAGTACTTATGCTAAAACTGTTACGTCATTAATAAGACACGGATATGTAATAGAGACTAAAAAGAGGTCTTTTCTATTAGCCTCTAAGAGAGGTATTAAGGCTTATGAGGTGCTTAGAAATAATTTTGCTGAATTCGTTAGTGAGTCAAGGACTAGTCTTTTGGTAGATACTATAGATAAAATATCTAAGGGAACGCTTGACGTTGACGTTTTCATAAAGGATCTCTTCCAGGAGGTTAACAGCGGTATTAGGGTGTTAATAAACTCTCCTGAGCTTAAGGAGCAGATATGAAACTCTCCTTTTGTCCTTTACTTCACTACCTATATCAATTTTCTCTAATTTTACTCCTTCTTTTAGTCGTTCCACGAGTTGGTTATATATATCTACTACCTTATTTATCTCAAAGCCATTCCCTTTTACTTCTACTTCTTGGGAACCTTGGTTGAACATTGTTATTATATCTAAGACATAATCTTCTATACTTTTAGTCCTCCCAACTATAATCTCGTTAGGTTTTTTCTCACTCATCTGAGATCGTATAGTTGATTAAGTCCGAAAAAATAAATCTGTGCTTTCAAAGTTTAACGGTAAGTGTAACCCTGACCTCATCAGTAACACGGGCCAGAATCACCGGTCTTTATCGAAGGGCTTCATCATCCGAATTTTAGACTCTGTATATAACTTACAGCGTTTAAGACTAAAAATCTGGCTATACTCTTTTTAACAAAGTAATATTTGGGGGATATCGATATCACAAGCGAATCGTTAGGGTCTTTTAACTTTAGTTCTAATATTTCGTCATATGGTATACGCTTTAAGAACTCATCTGGATTATTTACTAGGTCTTTAACTCTGAACACTGTTTCAGTAGTACCTTCTGACTGGTAAGCCCTCATGACTATAACATAGGACTCATCGAGGTTTATAGGGTTAAAGGAGTTGTAATAGTCATCTGACTCAGCAACTTCTTTCAAGTCTTCCATTAATGCCCACCTCACCTCATGGGTATCAACATCAATAAAACTGCACGTCCTATGCCTGGAATTCGGCTTCCTCATTTTCTTTAACCTGAGTTCTAATGTCTTTTTAGATATTCCTAGCATTTCGGATAGTTCTTCTACAGTATATGCACCACCTTTTAAGGCCTGATAAAGACGGACAGAGAGGTCTGAGATCCACGGTTTAATAGGTGAGTGGCTTAAGACCGCCTTACCCAAAGGAGATAACCCGTTAACGTTAATAATACTTATCTTCCCTTCCTTGATAGCTTTCACGTATTTTATGGTACCGTTAATACTGAAGTACTTATTTACAGTTTGTTTTAATGCCTCTTCTAGGACAATTTTGTCTTCTGAACTAGTGATTTTATTAATTTTGCCATAGCTGTATTGTATTTCTTTAAGTGTAGCAAAGAAGAGAGGTGACCTTTTTATTGACCTCATTAGGACTGATTTAAGTTGTTTTTCATCCATTTTAATCAGGTCTTGTAGTAGGTCTTTGTCAACGCCTTTGATGGAGAAACCGTAGATGGATGACCTTGCTGAAACATTTAAGGAGTACCTTTTAGTAGCTAAATATAAGAGGGCATGTGATAATGTGTTCGCTATTTTTTCGTTTATTAGTGTTGCATATACTATTTCATCGTTCTCGTTTTCAATGTAAATAGTCTTTGTATTTGGCAGCGGTAATTGGTGAAGTACATAGAAATCAATAAATTTCTTTATAGCATTTTTTGATTCTTCATCTATTAATTTTTCTTCAGCCAAATAATCGTTTACGTTGAATAAGACTTTTTCTATTTGTTTTGGCAATAAACTGGATTTAGATATATTTTCACCTTTCCAAATAGGTATTTCACCGTTTCCAGTATTTGCGGGCGCAACACTGATCTGCATCTTATTTATATCGACATTAACTATTCTCCAGAGTTTTCCGCTTATCCTTACTATATCGTTATTTCTCAAATGTTTGTACACGTATACTGCGTCTATCTCACCTATGGACTTATTTTCATAGCGTAAACTGAATGTCTCATCAGCACTGATAAACGAGAAGAATTCCGAGAAGTCTTTCATCCATGTGATTTTGTTATCTTTATCAAACCTCCAGATCTTAAAGAATGTTTTACCTATTTTCAGTTTGTCTTTATCTTTTTTAAGGAGACCGCTTTGAACCATATAGTCTATAAGGGATAGGAACTTTTCGAACTTAAGACCTTTATAGTATGTTGAAGATTTAATTAAGGAATATAATTTATCTATGTCTATTTCACCGTATTGTAACGTTATACCTATTATTTCTCTAGCTACTACGTCCATGTAAGGCATATATTTAGGCGGTTCAACAATTCCGGACTTAGCTAGTTCATAAAGGGATATTGCCTCTAATACATCGTAGTCATATAAACATATGATTTCCCCTTTTGAAACTCTGTTGATCGTATGCCCGCTCCTACCTAGCCTTTGGAGGAAAGAGGAGACGGTAGGAGGTGGCCTATACATGATTACTTTTCTTATGTCGCCTATATGTATTCCGAGTTCTAGTGTCCTAGTGCATATCACGACATCAGCTTTACCTTCTCTAAGGCTACTCTCGACTCTGATTTTTTCCTCTTTAGATATTGATGAGTGGTGAATGAATATATTTTTTAACTTACTTCTTTCTAATTCTTCATATAACCTTTCCGTACTAAACCTAGAATTTGTGAAAAGTAGTGTAGGCTTCTCTACTAGCTGGTTGACTAGTTTTGCCGTAGAACTCCATAGGTCTTCTCCGTCCTTTGGCTTTACTTTAACTATTTTTACCTCAAAGTCCCTAGCTCCTTCTACTTTTATGACCTTACTTTCCCTTAATGAAGAACCGAAAACTAATTGCGCTACTTTCTGTTCGTTCCCGATAGTAGCTGAAAGCCCTATCCTCTGAAAGTCATAATTCGTGAACTCCTTTAATCTTTCAAGGAGAACCGATAACTGCGCTCCTCTCTTTGAATTGACCAGTTCGTGTACCTCATCTATTATGATCCATTTGATATTCTTATAATTCTCTCTAAATTTACTAGCCCAATCTAAGTCTATTTCTAGTCCTTCTGGTGTTGTAACCAAGATGTGGGGGACCTTTTTTAACCTTAAACTTTTCTCCTTCTGGGGGACCTCTCCGTGTTTTCTGCTTACGGAGAAGCCGAGTTTTGACGTCCACCATTCTATACGCAAAGTAATGTCATTTATTAAAGCCTTTAACGGAGTAATGTAAAGGACCGCTACAGGTTTTATTTCGGTCTTAAGCATAATGTTAAATATTGGAAGTAATGCGGCTTCCGTTTTTCCGTAACCTGTAGGTGCTATTACGAGGACGTTTTTTCCTTCCATTATCGGAGTAAATGTTTCCTTCTGAACTGCGGTTAGGTCATCCCATCCTTTTTCCTTAATGAGAGACTGCAGTTTACAGTGTAATCTATGCACTAATAATCACCGTTATTTTAATGCACAATACACCGCTATTTTTAAAAATTTAAATTCTCCGTTTCTTGTATGAAAGTGAATTTAGAGTGTATAGTATGTGGAAGGAAGTTTCCAGAAGGGCAAGGTATTAAGTTGACGGTTAAAGGTGAGGATTACTATTTTCACAGTAAGGCTTGTGCATATAAGTTCCTAAGAGAGGCTTTGTATACTATAGATATGGATGAAGTTTCCGGGATATTTAGAGAACTCAAAAAGAAATACAGGGAAATTAACGAAAAGAAAAAAGAATCAACAAAGAAAGTCATATAGATCCGTTACTCAGCCTTCATCATTTTTTCTCAGTGTCCGCTATACTCTTCACAATTTAAATCAGCTTTATTAGAGTTTAAAATAATTTTCATATCGGAATGCCGAATATTCAACCCAAAAGGGTTAACACTTACGAATGGAAAATTGAAAAAGGGACGCAAGAGTGTATGAGAGTACCCGTTACAGTATTTGCTGATGACGTATTAATCGAGAAAATGAAACAGGACTTAACACTAAAACAAGCGATGAACGTTGCTTGTTTACAGGGAGTTCAAGAGTCAGTTTATGTCTTACCGGATGGCCATCAGGGTTATGGGTTTCCAATCGGTGGAATAGCGGCCTCAGCAATAGATGAAGAAGGCGTAGTTTCACCTGGAGGAATAGGATATGATATTAATTGCGGTGTTAGGTTACTTAGGACTAACCTTGACTACAAGGACGTGAAAGATAAACTAAAAGACCTTGTTGAAGAAATCTATAGGAACGTACCGAGCGGAGTAGGAAGTGAGGGGAAAGTTAAGTTAACATTACAACAGTTAGATAATGTATTAGCAGAAGGAGTGAAGTGGGCTGTTGAGAACGGGTATGGTTGGGACAGGGATATGGAGCATATAGAGCAGCACGGGAGTTGGAATCTGGCAGACCCCTCTAAAGTTAGTCCAATTGCAAAACAGAGAGGTCATACCCAATTAGGTACACTTGGTGCCGGAAACCATTTCTTAGAAATACAAGTTGTGGATAAGATTTACGACCCTGAAGTAGCAAAAGCTATAGGTATAACCCATGAGGGACAAGTAACTGTAATGGTGCACACTGGCTCCAGAGGATTAGGACATCAAGTAGCCAGCGATTACTTACAAGTAATGGAGAGGGCTATGAAAAAATATGGTATACATGTCCCCGACAGGGAGCTTGCTGCTATACCTTTTAACACTAGGGAAGCCCAGGACTATATCCATGCTATGGTTTCCGCTGCTAACTTTGCTTGGACTAACAGGCAGATGATAGCCCATTGGGTTAGAGAGAGTTTCGGTAGAGTTTTCAGGATAGACCCAGAAAAATTAGACTTAAATATAATTTATGATGTTGCACATAATATAGCTAAAATTGAAGAATATGATATTGAAGGAAAAAGGAAGAAAGTTTTAGTTCACAGGAAAGGTGCGACCAGGGCTTTTCCGCCGGGTAGCCCTGAAATCCCTCCTGACCACAGAAACACGGGACAGATAGTGCTCATTCCCGGGAGTATGGGGACTGCGAGTTATGTGATGGCAGGGATACCAGAAGGTAGGAAGACATGGTTTACGGCACCTCACGGTGCAGGAAGGTGGATGTCCAGAGAAGCTGCTGTAAGGAGTTACCCAGTAAACAATGTAGTACAGAACCTAGAGCAGAAAGGGATCGTAATAAGGGCTGCCACTAAAAGAGTAGTTGCTGAAGAGGCACCAGGTGCTTATAAGGATGTTGATAGAGTTGCTAAGGTAGCTCATGAGGTTAAAATAGCTAAGCTCGTAGCCAGGCTGAGGCCAATAGGTGTGACCAAAGGATGAAAAGAGAAGACCTACTTAAAGAACCGATAGAGGATATAGCACTAGAAGACCTTAGTGGGACAGAGAAAATACTAAGTATCCTAAACAGAGTATACGGCTTCTCAGCAGAAGCAATCGTGAGAGGGGCTAAAATTTTACAAGATATGGTAAAAGAAGCTGATTTGCGCTTCCTATCATTTACAGCTAACCTAGTTTCTACTGGTCTTAGAGGCCTTTTTGCCGATCTCATCCGTAAAGGGTACTTCAATATAGTGATAACTACCGGAGGGACTATTGATCACGATATTGCTAGAAGTAACGGAGGTAAGTATTACAAGGGGTTCTTCGATTATGACGACTCAATGCTTAGGGATATGGAAATCCATAGGCTTGGGAATGTGCTTGTCCCGTTCGAGAGTTACGGTAAAGTTATTGAAAATGTTGTTAGGAAGAACGTAGACGAGATTATAAAAATAAAGAAAGAGTGGCCAGTGTACGAACTACTATGGGAGTTTGGGAAAAGGATAGAAGATAAGAACTCTATACTCAGAGCGGCGTATGAAAGGAAAGTCCCTATTATAGTCCCCGGTGTTGTTGACGGGTCATTTGGTACTAACCTATTTATCTCTTCTCAATTTAACGGCCTTAAACTCAATTTATTTGAAGACATGAGATTGATTAAAGACTTAGTGTTTTCATGCAGAAAGTCAGGGGCATTAATAATAGGTGGAGGGATAAGTAAGCACCATACGATCTGGTGGAACCAGTTTAAAGATGGGCTAGACTATGCGGTTTATGTTACCACAGCTCAAGAGTACGACGGAAGTCTTAGCGGTGCAAAGCCTAGAGAAGCAATATCATGGAATAAGATAAAGCCTTCAAGTGAAAACGTAGTAATCTACGGAGATGCTACTGTAATTCTTCCGATACTGTCAGTATCCTTATTAGTATAGACAGAGTAAATAAGGATACAAACCGTGTGATAATTATGTCATCTGAGAAATATACAAGTATTTCACCTGCTGAATTTTTCAAGAGAAACCCTGAGCTTGCAGGTTTTAGTAACCCTGCGCGTGCACTTTACCAAACAGTTAGAGAACTGGTTGAAAACGCATTAGACGCTACCGATGTCCATGGGATTTTACCGTCAATTAAGGTCTTAATTGAGCTTAGTAATCCGGAGAAGCAGGTATACAAGGTCAATGTAGAAGATAACGGTATAGGCATACCCCCACATATTGTCCCTAACGCTTTTGGTAGGGTCCTTTACAGTTCTAAGTACGTCTTGAGGCAAACTAGAGGGATGTACGGACTAGGTGTTAAGGCTGCGGTATTATATAGCCAAATGTATCAGGATAAACCTGTTGAAGTCTACACATCACCGATAAATTCCAAAAGGATCTACTACTTTAAACTCAAAATAGACGTAACTAAAAATGAGCCGGTAGTTATTGAGAGGTATTCGGTCTCGAACGATAAAGGGTGGCATGGGACTTCCGTCACATTATATCTAGTTGCAGATTGGCAGAGGGCAAAAAGTAGAGTCTACGAATATATTAAGAAGACTTATGTTGTTGCACCATATTCTGAAATTACGTTTAGAGATCCGGACGGAAATGTGGTTTATTACGAGAGGATAACAGATAAATTACCTAAGCCGCCTGAAGAAGTTAAACCGCACCCTTACGGAGTCGATATTGAACTGATTAAATACCTCATTAATCAATTAAAGAAACCAGTCCCAGTAAGAGAGTTCCTAATTAATGAGTTTCAGAGTATAGGTGACATTACGGCCGATAAAATTCTCGAGCTAGCAAATATTACTAAGACTAAAAAAGTAAACAACTTGACTGATGAAGAGATCTCTAGACTAGTAGAAGTAATGAAAAAGTTTGAAGATTTCAGACCACCTTCTGCTGAAGCCTTATCAGTAATAGGTGAGGACATAATCGAACTTAGCTTGAAAAAGATCTTTAACCCAGAGTTTGCTGCAGCTATTACCAGAAAACCTAAAGCATATCAAGGCCATCCGTTTATTGTAGAAGCCGGGATCGCATATGGGGGTGCAATACCGCCCTCACCAGAGCCTGTAGTACTAAGATACGCTAATAAGATACCATTAGTATATGACGAGAAGTCAGATGTAATATGGAAAGTAGTTAGTGAGGAAATAGACTGGAAGAGATACGGAATAGAAGAAGACCAACCCCCATTAGTTATTATGGTTCATTTATGCAGTACTAAAGTCCCATATAAGAGCGCGGGAAAAGAAAGCATAGCTGACGTAGAAGAGATAGAAAAAGAAATAAAATTAGCTGTAATGGACGTGGCTAGAGAACTTAAAATATATATAAGTGAGAAAAAGAAGGAAGAAGAAGCAAAGAAAAGACTTATTACCTATCTAAAGTATATACCAGAAGTAAGTAGAAGCTTAGCCATATTTATGGTTAATAATAAAGAGAAATTGAACGAAGCCCAAAATTCGTTAAGGGAGAAGCTACTTGAGTTAGTACTAAAGAGGCTTGAAATTGAGGATAAGCAGTTATTAGAAGAAATTAAGAATTATAAGGTTGAGGAAGTATGACGGAGCTTACATCTAAAGTAGACCGTGAAGCTAGGAAGAAGGCTTCTCAGGTTCTTAGGGACTCTTTCCTTAAAGTAGTGGAGCAGATAAACAAAGGAGAACCCCCTATAATGGACATACCGAAGAGGACGTTATCAAATACTGTATATGACGAAAAGAGGGGCTTGTTAATATTAGGCAAAGACAAGTTAAAGAGAAACTTTCTAGATTTAAATGAGGCTAAGCGTTTCATGCAAACTACCTTGATGGCTAGTATAATATATGATGCACTCATTAACGACGAATACCCAACAATACGTGATCTCTATTACAGAGGAAAACACTCGATAATTCTCAAAGGACCTAATAAAACTTATGAGGAGAACACATGGGATGAACAGAAGGAATCTGATAGTGTAATTGTAGATATTGAGGTATTTACAAATCTACTTAGAGAAGATATGCTGATCCTCAGCAAAGAGAAAGGAAAAGTTGTGGGTGATATGCAGATAAGGAGCGGAAACGACGTTATTGACTTAAGCAAGATGGGACACGGAGCGTACGCTATTGAGCCGACACCGGACTTAATCGATTTTGTAAATGTAAATGCTGAATTCGTATTAGTCGTAGAGAAAGACGCAGTGTTTCAACAACTCCATAGGGCCGGTTTTTGGAGACAATACAAGGCTATTCTGATCACTAGTGCAGGTCAACCAGATAGGGCAACAAGGAGGTTTGTAAGGAGGCTAAATGAGGAGCTTAAACTCCCAGTTTACATCTTAACTGATGCTGACCCTTACGGATGGTATATTTATAGTGTGTTCAGGATAGGTTCTATTTCATTATCATATGAAAGCGAAAGGTTGGCAACACCTAATGCTAAATTCTTAGGTGTTTCAATGACAGATATTTTCGGGGATAGGAACAAGAAGGCTTATCTTTCGGAGCAGGAGAGGAGGAATTACATTATAAAGGCTAAAGATGCTGACGTTAAAAGGGCTTTAGAAATTAAGAATTATGACTGGTTTAAGACGAAGGGGTGGCAACATGAAATCGAGATCTTTCTTGATAAGAAATCGAAGCTAGAGATAGAAGCAATGGCTAGTAAGGGGTTAAAGTTCTTAGCTTTCCAATATATTCCTGAGAAAATTAAGACCGGCGATTTTGTCAGTTAGAGTCAGACGAGACAGGTTATTTCATCGATCAAATATATGGGGTTCTTCATCCCTTATTCAATGTATTCTAAGATGTCATTAAAAGTGTTTCTCCTGCACACTTTACAGTACTGGTAAATAGCGGGTTGCTTACTTATATCAAAACTAATATTTATTGTCCATTCTGTCTTGCAGTTTCTACACCTTACTTTCCACGGCATACCCTTATATATCATTATTTAGTAAAAATAAGTTGCTGTGAAGAGGTTAGACTAGCTGACCTATGATGAAGGGCCAAAGCTCGGAGCTTACTCAGTTCTAAACTTCGTGAAAATGACAAAAGAGTTTAAAACCTAATGTGTTTTAGGATTAATGGGAGTAATCGTGAGCATTCAATATACTACAGTTGGCGATTTAAAAGTTGGAAGTTATGTAGTTATAGATGGAGAGCCTTGTAGGGTTGTGGACATAACAAAAGCTAAAACGGGGAAACACGGGAGCGCAAAGGCTAACGTAGTGGCAATAGGAATTTTTACTGGGCAAAAAAGGACTATAATGGCACCTGTAGATCAGCAAGTCGAAGTCCCTATAATCGAGAAACATGTGGGGCAGATCCTCGCCGATAAAGGTGATACAGTCCAAATAATGGATTTGGAAAGCTATGAGACATTTGATATTGAGAGACCTAAGGAAGCAGAACTTTCAGATAAGATAAGGCCTGGGGCAGAAGTAGAATACTGGGATGTAATGGGACGTAGAAAAATTGTAAGGGTTAAATAACCTTGCTTGATAACCTCAAAGACGCAGTAAAGAAGTTTTTAGGTTCCTCCGATTACAATAAGGCTGTAAATGATTTCATAAAAGATCTCCAAATTTCTCTAATAAAAGCAGATGTAAACATTAAGCTCGTAAACGAACTCACCACAAAAATAAAGAATAGACTGTCAAGTGAAAAACCACCTTCAACAATAGAAAGAAGGGAGTGGTTCATTTCTATAGTTTACCAAGAACTATCTAACCTCTTTGGAGGGAATAAAGAACCCGATATAATGCCTAAAAAGTTGCCTTATGTAATTATGCTAGTAGGTGTACAAGGGAGCGGAAAAACTACAACCTCCGGTAAATTAGCTCTATTTTATAAGAAAAAAGGGTATAAGGTTGGTTTAGTCGCTGCTGATATTTACAGACCGGCAGCTTATGACCAGCTGATCCAAATTGGTAATCAAATTAATGTCCCGGTTTATGGAGAGCCTGGAAATAAAGATGCAGTACAAATAGCTAAAAATGGCGTTGAAAAATTTCTTAAAGAAAAATATGACGTGATCATCGTAGATACAGCTGGAAGACACGGATATGGTGAGGAGGTAAAACTACTGGAAGAGATGAAATCGATTTATGAGAGTATAAACCCTGACGAAGTGATCCTAGTCATTGATGCTTCGATAGGACAAAAGGCTTATGACTTAGCTTCCAGGTTCCATGCAGCAAGCCCGATAGGGTCTATTATAATTACTAAAATGGACGGGACTGCAAAGGGTGGAGGGGCTCTTTCAGCCGTAGCAGCTACTGGGGCTACTATAAAGTTTATAGGGACGGGAGAAAAACTAGACGAACTAGAAGTATTCAACCCTAAAAGGTTTGTTTCTCGTATATTAGGCATGGGAGATATTGAAGCTATAATAGAAAAAATGAAGGGAGTAGAAGAATACGAGGAACTGGAAAAGAAAATGGAGGATGTACTAACTGGTAAAACTAAGCTCACATTAAGGGATGTTTACAAGCAGTTGAATGCTATGAGAAAAATGGGACCCCTAAATAAGATCCTTCAGATGATCCCCGGTTATAGTATCTTGTCCCAGATCCCTGAAGAACAGTTAAAGCTCGGAGAGGAAAAGATCAAGAAATTTATGAACATAATGAATTCCATGACTTATAAAGAGCTAGATAACCCTGATATAATCGATAAGTCTAGGATAAGGAGGATTGCTAAGGGCTCTGGGACAACGCCTGAGGAGGTAAGAGAGCTGCTAAAGCAGTACGAAATGACAAATAATTTATTAAAAATGATGAGGAGGAAGAAAGGGCTTGCAAAACTCTTTGAAGGGAGAGATATTAAATAAGGCAATAGGCTTGCTCTCTAAATATCCTCTTTGCGATAGCTGTTTAGGTAGATGCTTCGCTAGACTCAGCTACGGACATAGTAATGAAGAAAGGGGCAAGGCAATAAAGCTTGCCGCCCTAATGGAATTAGATAGGATGATTAAAGAGCATGAAGTGAATAACTTAGAGGAGTTAAAGGAGATCTTTTACAATATCGGTGAGGAAGCTTCCCCTCTCTTTTCCTTATATTTCAGCGGAGAGTTTCAAAAGAGAGAATGCTATATATGCGGAAATAGAATAAAAGAAATCAAAGAAAAATTTGAGAAAAAGGCGTTGAATATTCTGAGAGAGAAAGGATATAAGACCTTCGTATTGGGAGTAAACCTACCTCGTTACTTAAAAAGGCTAGAGGAGGAATTTATAGTAAATAATGACCTAGTTTATTATGAAAGTATTAAGAATGAAATAAAACGGGATGTAGGTAAGAGGATAAGCGAAAAAGGATTTACTCCGGCTTTCGAAGAAGCAGAAGTGGAACTAGTTTATGATTTTGAATATGACACAGTAATTGAGGTTAAGAAGACGTATAAAACACTGGTATTTTACAATAGGCTATCCAGAGGTATACCGATATCAAGGTGGTATGCTAAAGATGGGAAGTCCCTAGAAGGGTTTCTTGCTAACTCTAAGTTGTATGTACCTTTTTCTGAGCCATCAGAGTATAGAGTATTAGAAGAGTATCCACTGATAATAGAAGGAGAGGTGAAAGACATTGCTGGGTACTATTTCAAGAGCTACGGGAAAGTTCAAGGGAGAGAATTATCTACGATATTTACCCTAAAACCTAGTAACAAAACTTATAGGATTACGATCTACTCCAATTTAGAAATTAGTGAAGCAATTAAGATATATGAAGGGGTCTATGATTTATTCATTACTGTCAGAAATGCAGAAGAATTAAAAGCTAAGATTGCTGAACTTGAAAATAAGGGAGTTAAGATAATAGGTATTGACCTAGTGACTACATCAGGTAAGGTGAATACGTTATATAGTATTTATATAAAGGATAATAGATAAGATAAGCGTGAACGTAAACGTAAACGGAAAAAAAGTTATTATCACAGCTTCTAGCGAAGGGATAGGTTTCGGTATTGCTAGAAAGCTGGCTAAGGAAGGCTGCAGATTAGTAATATCTTCCAGAAATGAAGAGAAATTAGAAAAAGCAGTGACAAGCCTTAAAAAGTATAATCCAGAGGTATATGGTATTGTATCAGATCTGAGTAAATTGGATACACTAGATAAATTAGTGGAATTTTCAGTTGAAAAATTTAATTCAGAGATAGACGCTCTCATTTTTAATACCGGGAATCCTCCTTCCGAACCATCTACTTTTGACGAGGCTACTATAGAAGACTGGTCGTATTCCGTTAATTTGTATCTACTTAGTGCAATAAAACTAACTAAGCTTGTTATCCCTTATATGGTAAGGAAAAAAAGCGGTAGAATAATCTATTTATCTTCATGGACAGTTAAGCAACCGCAGAGTATTTTTGTCCTAGCCGATGTATCTCGCTCACCTGTCCTCCAACTGGCTAAAATAATTTCAAAGGATTATGGTAAGTTTAATATCACAGCAAATGTAGTCCTGATGGGTAGTTTCGAAACAGAAGGGGCTAAGAGGAGTTTGAGAAGATTGGCTGAGAAAGTCGGTATAAATTTTGAAGAGTTATGGGAAAAGGAAGTCGTTTCCCGTTCTCCCTTAAAAAGGACTGGTGACGTAGAGAAAGAATTAGGGTCTTTAATTACGTTTTTACTATCTGATTATTCAAGTTATATTACCGGTTCTGTTATTCAGATCGATGGAGGTACTTCCGATGCCCTTTGACCGAGACTTAATACTCGATGCAAGAGAGTTCACCGTAGCAACCTAGCACTCTGTCGCCTCATTGGTAACCGCGCCTCGAAATATGACAGTCTAACTAACTCTATAAAAAGGAAGTTATAATATCACGTTACTTGGAGGCTTGAAGAGTGTAATAGCCCAATATATACACTCTTCAAATGTCGTTAAGTCTCCAATCGAGCTAAGAATGTTACAGATATGAAATGGGGGATCTTCTAAGAAGGGGCACTTGCAACTAGATTCACCGTCCTCGCTAAACGGTTTTCCCTATTCATAGCTTTTGACTGATAAAGGAGTCCTTCAAGGTATCTTTAACTTACTGATGGTATTATCCTTTGCATGAGTTGTAAAAAGGTTTTTAAAGTTGCCTATAATAGTATAATGATGATTGGTATGGCTGAGAAAAAGGTTAAAGTGAAAACACCAGGTGGTAAAGAGATGGAATTGGCACCAGAAAAGACGTGGGTACTAGCTCCTAAGGGGAGAAAGGGTGTTAAAATAGGACTATTTAAAGACCCCGAAACAGGTAAGTACTTTAGGCATAAATTACCAGACGATTATCCAGTTTGATTTATCACATTTTACGCTTTATAATAGAAGAGAATACATTTTTAATATTATATTAGCGGCCGGAGTGAGAGAGTTGAGCTTTAATTTTAATGTAAACCATTTTCTCTGATGATAATAACCTTAAAGATAAGTGGTAAGTTCTTTGATGAAGAAAACTCCGCTAACTTAGAAATTATAAAGAAGAGCGTCTTATCTTTGCTTAAAAACGAGCACAGAGTAGCCATAGTAACGGGAGGAGGAGGTACAGCTAGGAAGTATATAAATATCGGCAGAAGAGCTGGTATTAGAGAAGCTCATTTGGATCTGCTCGGAATATGGGCATCCAGATTAAACGCCTACTTGGTAGCTTTCTATTTGGGCGAATTAGCATATTCTAAAGTACCAGAGAGCCTAGAGGAATTCATAGAAAAGTGGGGAACCGGGAGGGTTATCGTGACAGGTGGTTTTCAGCCCGGCCAATCTACTGCTACCGTAGCTTCACTAGTAAGCGAAGCTATTAATAGTGATTTACTAGTCCTTGCTACAAACGTAGACGGTGTTTACGATAAAGACCCTAGGAAGTTTAATGGGGCAAAGTTATTACCTAAACTAAATACAGAAGAATTAAAGAGAATTTTAGAGTTTTCACAATCTGTCAACGCTGGCACGTATGAACTACTAGATCCATTAGCGATTAAAATAATAGAAAGATCAAAGTTAAAAGTGCTAGTAGTCAATTTCAAAAACTTAGACAAACTTTTAGATATCATATCAGGGAATATAAATACTGGGAGCTTGATCCTTCCGGTGTAAAATATGTCAATAATGGACGAAGAGGAATTTAAATTAATTAGACAGTACAGAAGTAAGGTAGATTTATCAACAGTAGAAGCAATACTAGAAGAGATAGAACAAGATTACATGCATAGCGGTAATTTGACTTCCTCAATAATTTTTACCTACACTAACCATATGGATGCTATAAAACAAAATAAGGAGTTTTATGAATTACTTTCAAAAGTTTTGGAAAAATATTCTAAGAGAATTGGGCTTGAAAATATTTCTCAACTCGTAATAAACTCCCTCAAATAATGCGGATTTCAAACCTTTCTTTACCATTTTATTTATAACCGCATTACTATCATAAACTTTACAAATGAAAGTAGGAATCCTTGATTCTACCCTTAGAGAAGGAGAACAAACACCTGGAGTTGTATTCACTGTAGAGCAAAGAGTTGAGATCGCTAAAGCGTTATCTGATATCGGAGTTCAAATGATTGAAGCAGGACATCCAGCGGTTTCTTCCGACATATACGAAGGGATAAAGAGAATCGTAAAAATGAAAAAAGAGGGGATAATTAACTCAGAAATACTCGGGCATAGCAGGGCCGTTAAAAGAGATATTGAAATAGCTGCTGAATTAGAAGTCGACAGAATAGCGATATTCTACGGGATAAGTGATACCCACCTTAAAGCTAAACACCATACCACCAGAGAGGAAGCTTTGAATATTATCGCTGAAACAGTGAGCTACGCCAAGAGCCACGGAGTAAAAGTTAGGTTCACAGCTGAGGACGCTACGAGATCCGATTATAATTATTTGCTCGAAGTAATAAAGACAGCCAGAGGTGCTGGTGCAGACCGTATTAGTATCGCAGATACCGTAGGTGTTTTGTATCCACCTAAAACTAGAGAACTATTTAGAGATCTAACATCAAGGTTCCAAGACGTAGAATTTGACATACATGCACATAATGACCTAGGTATGGCAGTCGCTAATGCCCTAGCTGCCGTAGAGGGTGGTGCTACAATAATACACGCTACTGTGAACGGGTTGGGTGAAAGAGTAGGGATAGTTCCCTTACAAGCTGTTGCAGCTGCTCTAAAATACCACTTTGGAATAGATGTAGTAAAGTTAGAAAAATTACCAGAAGTTGCAAGTATAGTTGAAAAATACAGCGGGATTGCTATGCCGCCTAACTATCCAATAACTGGAGATTATGCCTTCGTACACAAAGCAGGTATACATGTTGCTGGAATACTAAACGATCCCTCTACCTACGAATTCATGCCACCTCAAACGTTTGGAAGGAGTAGAGATTACGTAATTGATAAATACACTGGTAAACATGCACTTAAGGACAGATTTGAAAAATTAGGCGTTAAACTATCAGATAGTGAACTGGACCAAGTTCTAGCTAAGATAAAGGCTAATCCAAGCGCAAGATTTTATCGTGATGTAGACCTTTTGGAGCTAGCAGAAAACGTGACTGGAAGAATACTAAAACCAAGGCCTCCTGAAAATATTCAAGCAATAGTATCAGTTAAATGTGACTCAAATGTCTACACTACAGCAGTAACTAGGAGATTATCGGTGGTTCAGGGGGTCAAAGAGGTGATGGAGATCTCCGGGGATTATGATATAATTGTAAAAGTAGAGGCTAAAGATACCAATGAATTAAACCAAATTATAGAGAATATAAGATCCGTCAAAGGTGTTAAGTCTACTTTAACCTCGCTTGTATTAAAGAAGTTATGAAAATAAACTAAGTTGGTCTAAAGAAATAGATAGTAACAAATCCTCAAGAATAAAAAAGTTAAAAACCTTTTGAATATAACATATAACAAACTATAGTATTTTTACGCTTTTTGGTTGTTTTAGGCTTAGATCAAGTTACAGTATGTATATGTACTCTTCTCAAAAAACATTTATCACTATCCGTGACTCCTATTATGCCGAGATAATCGAGCTGTTTCAGTAGGAACAGTTTAGACTAAAAGTTTCAGTAATGTGACTATACCTTTTGAGAAATATCAGAAAGTATGAGAAGGAATAAGAGAGGAATATCTAGCATACTAGGGGCTGTGATATTTATACAAATAGTTTTACTATCATTACTCTTGCTCGCAATAATACAAGAGAGGCTGGGAAGTGCGTCTAGCAGTATAATTCAAAAATTAGATTACTACTCACAGACCTCACCTATTTCTGTTGTAGAGGCTAACGGGAACTACATGCTAGTGTCTGCAAACCCTGAAGATATCTGCTATATAATATACCCTAATAACTTTACACCGGTACACAAGAAACTATCTCTACCGATTAGCGTTAGCTCTGTACTTTATACATATCCTTGGGCACTGATAATTACGAATAAAGGTACGTGGTATAATATTTCACTAGAAGGAGTTACCCAAGATTCTGATTCTTTGATTACACCACACATGAATAACGTGGGGTTACCCTATCTAGGGAAAATCCCTATTCAGTTCTCAAAACCTTGTTGGAACTATACTCGTGGGATAAACTCACCAGACCCGCTGGCAATAGTCCCCATAAATAAAACTTTTATAGTCCAAAACGGGGCGTCTCAGTACAACTTGTCGTTCAGGTATGCTATTACTAACGCAATAATTGAAATTAATCCACCTAAAAACACTAAATGGGTAAACTTAACGCTAATCCCTAAGTACGTTACTAAAATTTATAATTATCCTAACGAATCCTCTATTGTCGATTGTATTTATACTGTGGGAATTTACCTTCCCGTCTACAGTCCATCTTATACAAATCCTCTTTCTGATGTCAGGTACGGTTATAGCGATGGATACGTTTATTATCCCCTCAAGGTGTATACAGCTGGCGAATACTTATATAACGGGTACGGAATTTCTAGTAATATTTACCAGTATTCGTATATTGGGGACATTGGTGTCAGCTCAGGAGAATACCCTATAGCTTCATACCCTCTTCTAATGCCTGCTCAGTATGATATAAGCCTTATACAAGTGGATATTAATTTGTACAACTCATCAGTTAGTGCTTATCTCATGTTTGGTTACTGCAACTATTATACTTTTCACTACATTACTGTTTACAAGTGGTACTTCGATCAAATGGTAAAACTTTATGGGGCTAACTTTCTACAAAATTCACCTATATACATCGCAGTGCCTGAAGGCGTATATGTAGTTGAAATTAGTTATTAGAACGATCTAATATTTTAGGTAGAAGTTAAGATTCTTTTTTGTCATTACAATATCTCCTTACTATTTCTTGGATTATGGAAGAAGTACTAGAATGCTCATACTTAATCACTCTTTGAGGAAACCTTACAATTTTTACCTCTTTTAGACCTCTCTTAGCTAATTCATCAAGGATCTTTTTCTCATCTGCATTCTGATCTGGTCCCAAGAGTAAGACGTTCGGGCGTACTCTTTCGACGCTTTTTAGGAAATCGTTTTCGTCACCTAGAAATGCGTCATAGACATATCTTATGCTCTTTATTACCTCAAGTCTCTGATTCTCGTTATTTATTGGCTTTCTTCCCTTTATTTTCTCTGAGTTTTTATCCCTAGCTACAGCCACATATACTAATCCGTACTTAGAGGCTTCTTTTAACAGCTCTATGTGTCCTGGGTGAATTATATCAAATGTCCCCGCTACGAAAACCCTCTTAGCTATTTGTGAGTCTAAATCGATATTTTCATTGAACAATATTGAATCGAGAAGACCTTCCGCATACACAATATCAACTAAAGCTGTAACGTAATCCCCTTTTTCCAGATAGTATCTAGCGTCTTGCGTATATTGCCAAGCTAGGTCATAGACTTTTCTATATTTATCTCTTGACGTGGCAGGTATTTTTCGTAATCTTTCTTCCATTCCTTTAATGTATTTTTCAGCCCTGTTTTTTACTTCTTCATCAAGCATTTTAATCCCTCTAGTTCCATAAAATGTAATGATTTAGAAGGATATACTATAATGTGTGGTTGAGGCTTAAATTTATAGTCGAATACTTCATGTACTTTCATTGCAACTACCTCTTCATCTTCACAACCTAATCTTTCACCTATGATGATTGGGTCATCCAACGATAAGACGTTCTTTCTCTCTATTTCTTCCATCTTTATTAAGAGGTTAATCGCTTCTACAGCATTCATAGGGGTATTATCTCTTATATCGAGATAAAAAATTGTATGAAGATTACGTTCCTGGTTCTCCTTTAGAGTTTTATAGGGTGTAGTGTCTACTTTATTGTCAAAGGGATATACAATTGTAACAGACTTCCCAAAGCGGTATGATGAGAGCAGACTCTTAGAGATTATATAACAATGGACAGATACACCTGGGACGATAATATATCCGTGACCTCTATTTTTTACCTCTGACACAAGGCTTGAGTGGGTAGTAGCGATCATTGGATCGCCTATTGTAGCGATGGCAACATTTTTACCTTCATCCAGAAGGCTTAGTATGTTCTTGAAATTGTTTTCTAAAAGTGTTCTGTTAGCTCTGTATATAGGTACCTCTTTTTTCAATAAAGTGGACACAGTTTCTTCATTAATATCGCAGGATAAAGAAGTATACGAATCGAGGTATATGAAGTCTGAAGTTGAAAGCTCATCTATTGCTTTTTGAGTAATAAATTTACTGGACAAACCTAAACCTATGAGCTTTAGTAATGACACGTATAAAAAAGATGTTTATTAGATTTAAGATTTAGTATTACACTATAAGGAGAGATATGATAAGTATTAGTCCCGAGATTTACGTTGCGGAGGATCTACCAGTGTTGTATATTAAACCTTTAGATTCCGTAGTCCTTTCAGATGTCCACATTGGGTATGAGGAAGATATGGCAACAAAAGGAATATTTATACCTAAAATACAGAAAAAAAGATTTCTAACCATATATAAAAGGGCCCTTAAAATATTCAAAACTAATAAGTTAATTGTAAACGGTGATTTTAAGCATTCTTTCAGTAAGCTGAGCAAGCAAGAAAAAGCAGAATTAACTGAAATATTAACCCAAATTAAGGAAGAAGGAATCGAGTTAAAAATAGTAAGGGGAAATCATGACAATTATATATCTACAGTATCAGATAAATTTGACAATATTGAACTTGTAGAAGAAATAAATTACGATAAAATAGTAATATTTCATGGGCATAGAGACATAGAAGTAAAACCAGAGTTTATTTATATTATAGGACATGAACATCCTAGACTAAGCATAAAGGACAAACTGGGGTTTTCTCATAAGATCCAATGTTTCTTAAAAATGCCTCTTTCTAACAATAGTACCGTAATTATTTTACCAGCTACTGGAATTTATCAGTCAGGGAACGATATATCACTAATCCACACTAACTATATGTCACCTATTATAAGAAAAAACGGTATCTTAGAAAAAGCCAGACCTTATGGGGTTATAGAAGGTCAAGGAATTATGGAGTTCCCAGAATTAGGGCTTTTAAAAGACCTGATAGTTTAAAAACAAGTTATTTATAAATGTCTTTATAAACTATTTTTAGGTGGTCTAAATATCAGAAATCCCTTACAAGGCGGTAGTCAACATTGAGAATATAGTAGCAACCGTAACATTGGAACAAACATTAGACCTATATGCGATGGAAAGAAGCGTACCCAACGTAGAATATGACCCTGACCAGTTCCCCGGTCTAATTTTTAGGCTTGAATCACCTAAGGTTACATCACTGATTTTCAAGTCAGGAAAAATGGTAGTTACTGGAGCAAAAAGCACTGACGAATTAATTAAAGCTGTGAAAAGGATCATAAAGACCCTTAAAAAATACGGTATGCAACTCACCGGAAAGCCTAAGATACAAATCCAGAATATAGTAGCCTCAGCAAATCTACACGTTATTGTAAACCTGGATAAAGCCGCATTCCTACTTGAAAATAACATGTATGAACCTGAACAATTCCCCGGTCTAATATACCGAATGGATGAACCAAGAGTCGTTTTGCTAATCTTCAGTAGCGGAAAGATGGTAATCACTGGAGCTAAGAGAGAAGATGAAGTCCATAAGGCTGTAAAGAGGATTTTCGATAGGTTAGCAGAGTTAGACTGTATAAAACCAGTAGAGGAAGAAGAGTTAGAGTTTTAAGATATTGTAAGATAGGTGAAAACATGGCATTAAAACACCAAAAGTATCAATACGTCCAAATAAGTCCGGACAAATTTATAAAAATAAGAGTGTTTAAGTCTAGGTTAGAAGAGTCTAATCCGCCAGAAGCATATTTAATCCTTAATAGATGGGTTAGAAGAGTCCCAAGAGACGCAAAGACTATTAAAGTGGAAGACCTACCGGTTGAGATAAGGGAGAAACTGGGATTAAAAAGCGAAGAGAAGGAAGAGACTAAGAAGTAGCAGAAGTAGGATTAAATTTATATTTTTCTATAATATTCATCAGAATATAAATTGATATCAGTACTAATGTGGTGATTGATAGGGAATAAATAGTTTGTAGCCCTACTTCTGCTGGATTTTCCTCTAAATTTCTAGCAACTATAACTATTATATAGTAAATTATAACCGTGGAAAATATTCTAAATATATCGTGCCATACTTTCACGTCTTTAGCTATTATCCTATTTACTGCTTTTCCTCCAAATAGGACTACAGACGCAAAAACAATATACGGAGATATACTTAGTAGTACTTGTAATTCTGTAACTGCATCATAACTCTTTAAACCTATAAACACGAAGTATCCGTTAATTATTCCCGCAATTACAGCAATTAATGCAATAATCGATACTATAACCATTATTGTTGAATTCTCCCACCAGTTTTCAATTAAATCATCTATTCCGAGCCCTCTAATTATTAAAGCAGTAGCTACAACCATCATAATTATGGGTCCTGCGTATGCGGTCAAATTTAACAACGAAAATAAGCCTAAAATAAACAATATTATACCGGGGACTCCTAAAAAAATCCTTGAGAACCTTGGTTCTGATAATGCTTTCTTTATGTATCTCCCTAATAATACGTAAGTCTCCTCAACGCCTCTGTATTGTTCAACTAATACTCTTTCTATCCCAGCTATTGGTAATCTAGATTGTATTATAGGGATTGCTTTTGCATCTTCTGGACTGTCATAGACGACTATTGCCCTTGAGGGGTTCACTTTTTTAATTACTTCGTCTAATTTTCTTGAAAACTCTAACTGACTTTCTAGTGAGCTTCCTTCGGATCCAGAAATAAATGCTATCTCAACGTCCTGGCCGTTATCATGCATCTTTTTGAATATATTATAAGCTACTATCATAGTGTTTAGGTCTGAATCGGTAGGTATCTTCTCTTCGGCAATCTTTATGGCTTTATAGGCTTCACACCCTCCTATAACGGGAGTCTTGATCCCTATCCTACCTAGATCGTCGTCAATATCAATGTAAATTATCAGAATCTTCTCCATTACTATCATTTTGGTTGTAGTATAATATTAAAAGTTCATCAAATGAAAGCCTCTTGTTGGTCTTCAGCTTCTCTTCAGCCTGTTTTTTCTTATTCTCTAATATTTCTTTGTTTGCTTGACTAAGCTTTATCTGGTTCTGATAAATATCAGTGACATTTTTAGCGTTCTTAATATTTTCTTTGATTCTATTCAGCTCATCTTTAAGCTGTTGGATTTCTTTAGACTTATTATCTATCTCACTTCTTATAGAAGTTAATTTATCAGATACAGTCTTAATTTGATTATTAATATCATCTAGTTCTTTCTTTAGTTTATCCCTATCTGCTTTTAGCTGTTGTAGTAATTTCCTTTTTTCAGCCACCTGGTTACCTAACTCTAGCATCTTCTGTCTAATTGTAGATAGTTCTACTCTCTTAGCTAACAACTCAGCTCTACTTTCAGTATTTTTCTCCTTCAACGACACTAGTTTTCTAGCTACTTGTAACTTTCTCTCTAATTCGGCTATCCTTAAAATGATCTTTTTCTCTTCTTCTAACGATAACGTAGAAGTCTGAAGTCTCCATTCTAACTGTTCTATCCTCCTCATTATTTGCATAGGGTCTAATTTTTCCTTTACTTTTTCAGTGTTTCTCAGCTGCTCAAATTCTTTCCTTATCTCACTAATAACTTGGACTAAGTTTTGTTTTTGTGCTTTTAATTGCCTTATTTCTTCTACCTTAGCCTTTAATTCTTCTCTAACTTGAGTTAGTTGCTGTCTTATTGACTTAATTTTTTCTATTTTTTCTCTCCTTTTTTCCTTTAACTTTTTTATCTCTTCTATTAACTTAGCTTTCTCTTCTTTTAACTTTCTTATTTGCTCATATGCTGCCGAAAGCTTTTGTTGAATTTCGTCCTCTGACGATTCAGTTGTTGACATTCACTTATCACTTTAATTTAGGGGCTATATTTTTAGTTGTAAATAAACATGGGTTAATAAAGTATTTAACCCATAATCTATATCCTAAGCACTACACTGACTAACGTTCTCTAACGTAGGTATTATTATAAATACTATCTAATATACAAAAATCAATTCAGATCTCATGACTAAAGTTAAACTCGTAGAAGCTGGGAATTTCTATAAGGATACGCTAGGTAGTAAATGGCTTATAGAAGGGAAAAGGGATATTGATTATTCAAAATTTAATTACATTGGAAAAATCGTAGTTACCGAGAGTGGGAAAAGAATAGCCAAAGTACTCGACATCATTGGAAATGTGAATAAACCGTATATTCTTGTCGAACCCCTTGTAACGGAAAAGCCCAAGGAAAAGATGTTCATTGAAATAGTAGAGAAAAAGAGAGGAGGTAAGAGAAAATGACTAATATATGCCCAGTATGCCACAGTCCAAATACGATAACGTTTGACCCAGAAAGAGGAACTAATGTATGTACTAATTGTGGGTTTGTACTCGAAGATGACATACTCATCGATCAAGGACCTGAATGGCGAGCATATACAACCGAAGACCGCATGGAAAGAGAGAGGACTGGTTCCCCGATAACTGCTAAAGTACATGATTTCGGGATCACGACTAAAATAGGTTATTCAAGGGTTAAGGATAAAGCAAAAATTCATAGGCTAAGGTTAATGCAAAATAAACTAAGAGTACCTGCCAAGGAAAGGAAATTAGTGACTTACTTGTCTGTACTCAATAGTGAAGCATCTAAATTGAACTTACCAGATCACGTTAAGGAAACGGCAGCCCTCCTCACGAGAAGGTTGATAGAAGAAGGAAAGGCTAAGAGAATAGAGATGTATACTTTAATTGCTGGAATATTATACTATTCCTGCCAAGTTAACAAAATACCTAAATCTTTGCAAGAAATAAAGAGTATATATGGGATATCTTCGTCTGATTTGTGGAAGGCATTAGAGAGAATACAAAGCGTAGCTAAGGGTGTCCAGGGTTTTAAACCTACTATAAAGCCTACTGAGTATATACCAAAAATAATAGAAAAGCTAAACTTACCTCCCTACGTTTCCACAAAAGCATCGGAACTCGTCGACCTCATGCATAAGAACGGTTTGACTAGCGGAAAAGGTTACACTGCACTTGCGGCAGCCAGTGTCTACCTAATAAGCACGTTAATGGATGTTAAAAGGACCCAAAAGGAAGTTGCCGAGGCGCTTAATATTACTGAGGTGACGATAAGAAATAGGTATAAAGAAATTATAAGTAATTTCGACATAGAAGTAAAATTATGAGAGGGAAAAGTAAATAAGCCAATGAATATATATATTTATTGGTAACCGGTGATTTTAAAATGGAATCAAGCTCTTCATCATACGAAGACCTTATTTATCAAAAAATAAAGGAAGCCGGAGAGAGAGGAATCCCATTAAAGGAACTCATTAAAGAATTAGGTCTAGATAGCAGGACTGCGAATCTTGCAATCCGTAAATTAATGAATAAAAAGGTTATCAGGAAAAATTCTGTAAAAGAGAACGGTAAAACTGTAGTTAAATATTTTATAAATGAAGAACCTACATTGATAACAGTAAACCTTGATAGTATAACAGAAATACCTTGTTTTACATGTAAAAACTTAACTAAGTGTGGAAATGGGAGCGTGATATCCCCAACTTCATGCACTTATTTATCCGAATTCATCTTAATGAATATAAAAGGGGCTAGTTAATTTTTATACACTGTATAACTTCCTCAACGTTTTTACTTGTCTTAATTCCGACATTATCAAAATGTGTATTTGAGGCATCGGACAAGCAACTTATAACCTTGTTTTTTGCCGGTACATTCTTTTTTAACCTTGAAGATAGAAAATCAAGTTTATAATATGGCTGTGTGTACATTGCTTCATTTTCAACAGTAGAAACTAGTCTAGTCACATGATTATATACGGGTAAATACGTAAAATTGGATTGTAGTTTATTCTTTACGTCAGAAACAAGGTCAGTATTATATAACTCTCCTCCCCATGCGGGGCCATAAACTCTCATTAGAGTCCCACATTTAGTACACTTAATACGTTCGTAATACTCAGATCTTTCTCTGTATCCACAGTTAGGACATTCATAGTAATAAACTAATTTAGAAAGTAAATTATCAGCTCTCTTAGCTCCTCCTTCTACTTTAAAAAAGACTCTATAATAGTAATCGTAATAAAAGGAGAAAATAGGGATTGCAGCTTTTTCTAGTATAGCCGCTTCCCTTATTGCTTTTCCTATTAATCCTCTTACTCCTAACTCCCTAGAGAAACTTAATCTTTCGCAATAGATATCGTATTTCCTCCTAGCTGAATATTTAGAAGAGCAAACTAGGGCAGATAAGTCAGTAGAAGTTATTGCAACATAACCTCCTCGTACGACTGCATTGAACGCAGATAAAAGAAATGGTGCAGGGCTCCCAAAAGGATCTATGTCTATAAAATCTGCCTTAATTTCGTGTAGCAAAGCATTTGCGTCTTTGTTAAATACTTCGCCTTTAACTTTATTTAACTCTATATTTTTATTTATTAATTCTACAGCGTTTTTATCAAGATCATTAAATATAACTTTTTCGACCCCTTCTATCTCCTTAAAGTATCTAATTCCCCTTATACCCGAAGCAGATAACGCGTCAACAATCTTTTTCGGTTTTAGTACACTTAATACTACTACGCTTAGGTCTCTATTTAGTGTCATCTTGGGATTATAAAATACTGGGGCCCAACTAGGGTCAAATTTTCCATCTATTTCATAACTTTTAGGGTCTGGGACTAGAATCTCGGCTTTTCCTTCTTTTATTTTAATTAATTTCATCGTCGATCTTATCAATATCGTCTAGCGTATATACTACGAAGCTTTCTCTTTCATAAGTTTTGAGGGTCTTAGGTGTCTTGGCAACAATTATGAGTTCTCCATTTACTTTAGAAACTAGCTTATTTGCTTCATTAAATTTCTTTAAAGATGTTGATACATCCTCAGTTTCTACACAGAAGAACATTTTCTTATCATCTTTAGATGCGGCTAGATCTACTGTAGTAAAATCAAACTTTACTATTTTATATCCATTAACTGATAATTTTTTTATTAATAAATTAATAATCCCTTTACTATTCTCTCTCCCTACTATAGGTTCGTACTCCTTTTCTTCTGTGACTTTAAAATCATTAATTATATCACCTAAAACTTGTTCTCCAAATATATCCACTAATTTTTCTGCCACATCTATTGAGACATATGAGTCCTCTTTTTCATAGTCATAAATAGATATCCTTGATACACCTAACTTCTCTGCTAATTCACCTAAACTCATCCCTTTTTCCTCTCTCCTCTTCTTTAGCTCTTTAGAGTCTATTTTAACAAATACTCCGCCACGAGTCTTTAATAAGAATATTTTTTCACCATTTATTACCTTCTCGAACGTAGAAGAACTCATTACTAAGACCTTATCCCTATCGTTTATCACTTCTTCATCTACTTGTTCATCTATCAATATGGGTAAGGCACCACTTAAGGTGGCCATCTTTTTAAGGTCTTTTGCTAACTTATTATGACTAGAGTACCTAGTTGAAGTTACTTTTAGAATAAATGAACGACGTAAGGTTGTATTAATCTTACTTGCTATTATATCTATAGATTTATTTCTCTCTGGGTACTGGATTATAGAGTAATCATAATATCCTCTCACTAGCACTTTTTCTATTTCATTAATAGTACCCATTGTCTTCGTCACCACCGGTCAGGTTACCCAGAGGGCTTAATGTAATAAACACAAGCGACTTATAATCTTTTATAATCTTTTCTACATCACCTATTGTCATGAAACTTTTTATATCTTTCTTTAGTAAAATTGATATTGCCTTATTTTCCCACTCGGAGCCGTTTAAAATATATTCACCGACGTTTAAAGTTTTAACAATTACAAACGGTATTTTGACCAGATCCCATAAGTAAAGAGGAAGGTTTTTAGATAATTTATCAAGTTCATCCTTCTTAAAAACGTGTTTAAAGCCGCCGTTTACTGTTACATAGTCTTTACCGTCCAATGCCTCTTTCAAGGTTACAAACTCTTGAGGATAATAAGAAATAGCACTTTTTAGCCCGATATCAAAAATTTTATCAAACATAATTTCACTTAAGTTCAGCTAGTACCATAGCATGATCCTTATCATAAGGATCTAACTGTATAACTTCTAGTATATCAAACCCTTTTTCCTCTAGTTTTTTAACTTCAGCTTTATATATTTCTTTTGGATCTTTTGTTACATCTATACTCCTAGCCTTTATAGCCATCATCAAATAAGCATTGTCTTTCAAGAAGAACTCCGCATTACGGATCGCAATATCTGTCTCGTCTGGTTGTGCAATATCAACATATAGTACATCTACATCCTCTACCAAAGCCCTATAGTATTGAGGAAACCTAGCATCAGCTAGGATCGGAAATAGATTAGGTCTATGTTGAGCGACTAAGATTAGCTCTCTCACTACTCTAGGAGAAAACTCTACTGCATACACTTTACCTTGCATTTCAACTATATCTGATACATGACTTGGTGTAGTCCCAGACGCTGCCCCTAGATATAATACTTTTGAATTCCTGACTATTGGGTTCTTTTTAAGCCCTTTCTGTATTGCTCCTGCAAGCTTGCTCCTAAACGAATTCCACTCTCTATATTCTATTCCACTTATTTTGATTAACTTTTCACCGTAAACGTTATGCCCGGGCGCTAAGTTTTTAGTGCACAACCTAGTAGTACCGTCATTGTATACACATTCATAAATGTTCTCAAACTCTGTTTTCTCTACCTTTACTACCTCTGACATAATTTCTCACTTTACTTGTTTTTCCTTTTTCTTTTTTCTTCCTTTTTACCTTTATGCTTTGGTTTCGGTTGCTCCTCTTGAACTTTTTTAGGCGGAGGCTGAGCATATTTTGTTTTTATCTCTTCTATCCTCTTCTTTAATTCCTCATTCAGTCTATCTCCAATAAACCTACCACTAAACTCGTCTACTCTTGCAGCTATTGCTAATTTAGCAGCTAGAGCCCTAGCGATTTTTCCTCTCTGCCACCTAGGTGATGTGTGAATTTCTGGGTACTGGAAAATAACGCCGTGTTTTGGTGGTCTTCCTTTTTTCCTTAACGCTCTAAATAACGCTTTTTCTGCACCTAGAACTTGTATTGTACTTGCAGGCATTTTAGCTAAATCTTCTAGGCTACCTGCTAAACTTAACAACCTCGCGCCTAATGTGGGACCCACTAGAGTTGTAACATTAGGTGCGACTTCTCTCATCACTGATTCTATATAGTCAGTTAGTTCTCTCCTGATCCTATAAAGTTCTAATATAGTATCGCTCAGCATCCTTACTGACTTTATATCTACATCAGTTACATCAGCTCCTATACTCTTTTTAGCTGCAGTAAGTAGCCTCTGGGATTTCTCCTTACTTAATCCTAGCTCCTTTAGTCCTTCCTCAGTGATCTCGTCCCTATGACCAAACTTAGAAACTATATTAGCATACATCTCGTGGTCTTCTATCAAATTATCTAGTTCTGGGAAGTGAATACTATACCATTCCCTTAACCTTTCAGAGAATAAGTTGATCGTTTTGTCGATATCATCGATCGCACGTATAGCCTGGATAGCTAAAAGATCCCTCTTACTTGCTGCGCCTCTTAACTTACGCCTAGTGTATTCAAAAGAAACTTCATAAAGAAACGAATATAATTCTTCCTCAGAAGAAGTAAACTTAGTTTCTAATGCTATCTTAGGAAGAGACTGCCTAAATGCCTTACTACCTATGTTGTGGATTTCCAGGGAAGCTTTTACACCGTTCTTCTGGAGCTCTGGGATTTCGGCTTCATTTTCGACAACGACCTCATCAGGCTTTAGTTTACTAAGGAGTTCCTTAGCTGAAGGCAATGGCATTCCCTTTTCGTTATCTATCAAAGCCTCAACAACTTTCCCTAAATCTTTTGAATTTAACACATAGTCAACTAGCTTACCTTGCTCGTCATATGCAAAGGCTCCTATCGCGTGCTCTACTAAGTATATTTTCATCAATTATCAGACTCTTTATTTAACATTTAAGTTTAAATTTTTCCTTTACGATATTGTAAATATGCCATCCCACGGTTCATTGACAAAAGCCGGGAAGGTTAGAAATGCAACACCCAAGATGCCTAAGAAGGAGAAACACAAGGAAGTACCTAGAGTCAGGAATAGGCTTGAATATGAAAAAAGAGTAGTAAAGGCACAGCAGGTTAAAGCTAGGTAATAATATTTTTAGCCTAACTTTTTCTCCTTATAATTATGTCTGAAACTTACGCAGGTAAGGCACTGGATTTTTTAAAAAGATATAATTTACAAGAAGGAGATACTATAGAAATTATAAAGAACGGATTGAGAATAAGAGGTATCATAATGCCCTCTTACTCATCGACAGATGATATACTGGTTCTCAAATTAGATAATGGATATAACATTGGCATAACCGTGGATAGTATAAACGAAATTAGGGTACTTCAGAAAGGAAGGAAAAAAGACGAAGGAAGAAAAGAAGAAAAGAAAGAGATAGAAAAAGAAAGTGAAGTTACAATAATTAGTACTGGAGGAACAATAGTAAGCAAAATAGAATATGACACAGGGGCAGTGAGACCAGCACTAACTACGGAGGAAATACTAGAGTTTATGCCTGAAATAAACGAGATAGCCAAAATTAACGCAACGATTTTATTCTCTATCTTAAGCGAAAACATGAAACCTGAGTACTGGGTAAAAATAGCCAATGAGGTAAAAATAAGGCTAGATAAGGGAGCTAAAGGAATTGTCATAGCTCATGGAACAGACACCATGACATATACTGCCTCAGCCCTAGCTTTCTCCTTGAAGAGCTTAACTGGACCGGTCGTCCTAGTAGGATCCCAAAGAAGTAGTGATAGGCCAAGTAGTGATGCACCTATAAACCTCTTCACAGCCGTATTAGTTGCAAAGAACGCGCCCTTCGCAGAAGTTGTAGTAAATATGCACGGAGAATCTTCTGACACGTATACACTGGTCCATAGGGGAGTAAAGGTCAGGAAAATGCACACGAGCAGGAGGGACGCATTCCAGACTATAAATGATCTACCTTTAGCTAAAGTATATTATAGGGAGAGAAAGCTAGAGATGTTAAGAGAAGATTACTTAAAGAAATCTGAAACAAACGAAGTAGATCCAAAATTCGAACCGTCTGTGTTTCTTTTGAAATACTACCCCGGATTATCGCCAGATATAGTTGACTATCTGGTAAGTAAGGGGATTAAGGGAATTATAATAGAAGGAACCGGATTGGGGCATACATCTTCAGACTTTTACGAAGCATTTAGAAGGGCTACAAAAGATGGGGTTTTTGTTGGGATGACGTCTCAGTGCCTTTTTGGAAGAGTTAATATGAACGTATATACAACGGGTAGACTGTTACAAGATGCCGGTGTCGTACCGCTAGAAGACATGTTACCAGAAACGGCTCTGGTTAAACTGATGTGGGTATTAGCCCATGAGAAAGATTTAGATAAGGTTAAAGAGCTAATGCTCACTAATTTTGTAGGAGAAATTAATCCGATCCATATACCTGAAATGTACCCAAGGTGGTACCATGACAGAATTAGATTACAGTAAACTAGGACTAAAAGTAGGATTGGAGATTCATCAACAACTTAATACATCCCATAAACTCTTCTGCAATTGCGACACATCTTTAGGAGAAACTTTTCACGCGTCTTTAGAACGTTACTTAAGACCTTCATTTAGTGAATTAGGAGAGGTAGATATAGCTGCATTGTTTGAGTGGCAGAAAGGTAAAAAGTACATATATAATTTACCTAAAAACTCTTGTTTAGTAGAATGTGACGAGGAACCGCCTCACTTAATTAACGATGAGGCATTAGGAATAGTTACAGCTATTTCGTTGGCGCTCCACAGCACATTAGTAGATGAAGTTTACGTAATGAGAAAAATAGTAATAGACGGATCTAATACCTCAGGTTTTCAAAGAACAGCAATTGTCGCTTTAGGCGGTTATATTGAGGTAGAAGGGGAAAAAATAGGTATCCAAACAATTGCGCTAGAGGAAGATGCTTCGAGAAAAATTAGTGAAAACAAGGATGAAATTTTATATAACTTAGACAGACTAGGAGTCCCGCTAATAGAAATATCCACAGCTCCCGATATCCACACACCTGAACAAGCGGAGAAAGTAGCTTTTGCTATCGGGCAACTTTTAAGGATGACCGGTAAAGTTAAGAGAGGTATAGGGACTATAAGGCAAGACCTAAATGTATCTATTGGAGGAGGAGTAAAGACAGAAATTAAAGGGGTTCAAAGACTAGAGTTAATACCTGAGATAATTAGAAATGAAGCGAGAAGACAGTATGAACTACTAAAAATTAAAGAAGAATTAACACAAAAAAGAGGTGTAACTAAAGAATTTATTGCAGAGAATTTTAAGCCTACAGATCTAACTTCAATTTTTACGTCTACAAATAGCAGATTAGTGAAAAAGGAACTAGAAAAAGGAGCGTTAGTATATGGCGTAAGGATACCCAAATTTAAAGGAATTTTTGGATGGGAGCTTATGAAAAATAGGAGGTTCGGAACAGAAGTAGCTGATTATGTCAGGGTTTTAGCCGGATTAGGAGGTATATTCCATTCGGATGAATTACCTAATTATGGAATAACTCAGGATGAAGTTGATGAAGTCAAAAAGGCATTAGGTACATCAGACGACGACGCATTTGTACTTGTTGTAGGAGATAAATCTAAGCTCGAGCTGGCTCTTAGCACAATAAGAGATCGGATCATATATGCGCTTGAAGGCGTCCCGAAAGAGACTAGGACAGCACTCGAAGACGGCACGACCAAATTTATGCGACCACAGCCTGGTTCTGCAAGGATGTACCCAGAGACGGATATACCACCTAGAAGAATAGACTCTAAAATCTTGGAATTATCAAAGTCATTTATGCCTGAAAATCCTGAAGTGAAATTAAAGAAACTTATTCAATATGGATTAAGTAGAGAGCTGGCGAATGCTATACTTAACAGTCCAAGAATAGACCTCTTCGAAGAACTAGTATCCAAATATTCACCTAAAGTCCAACCTAGCATAATAGCCTCAATATTAGAGGTTAACTTAAAATATGTTAAATCAAAAGGAGCAGATACTTCTTTAATTACTGATGAAATTCTCGAATATATAGTAAAACTATTATATGAAGACAAGATTAATAAGGACTCAGTACCAGAAATCTTACTTGACTACGCCCTAAGTAAAGGAGACATAAATAAGATAGTAGAAAAGTACTCTAAGATTACTGATGAAGAACTAGAAAAATTAGTAGACCAAGTTATCCATGAGAACGAGAAAATAATTGAAGAGAAAGGAGATAAAGCATTTAATATAATAATGGGTAAAGTTATGTCTAAAGTCAGAGGTAAAGCTGAAGGTAAAAAAGTAGCAGATATTATTTCAAAAAGAATGAAGAGTTACCCCCGATCCTGAGCTGTGATGAAAAGGCATTTGTCGGATTAAATGATGAGCTTGACCGCTTATGAAACCGGATGATTTGTTAAAGGTAGCCACTGAATACCCTTTACCTAATATACCTGCAGTAGAACTTGAAGACCAAGACCTGATGATAGAACAGTTACCCCAACTAATTAGCTATCTAAACCCTTCAAGGATTAGTTGGAAAGAGAACGCTAAAATTATAGGACCTGACGAGACATCTATAGTTACAATAAACGAAAATAAAAAGGACGATGAGATAGTATATATTAGAACACCTATCAAAAAAATACAGATGGGTTGGGACTTCAAGATTAATACTCACGATCTGGAAATGTTGATCCAAGACCTAATTAACTGTAAGGAAGGGGAAAGCTATTTCAACCCATCACCTTGGGTAAGAAAAGACTGGATTGATGATAAGAAAATAATTATGGAGAACGGTGAAATAACACCAGTAGACAGTATAAGAACTAAAGAGCACGAACTAGAAAAGAGAACCCCGCCGTTCTCCTTCGATACTAAATTCTACAACCCGATATATTACTATCTCAACCCCTTTATGTTGAACTCTAGTGAACACATCAATGGGAAATCAAACTCCTACTCCTTGGAATTATCAGGCACGATAACTTTCGCCAGCGCTCAGGAAATTACTCTATCGAAAGAAAATACCCTTGTAAAAGTTGAAGGGAATTCGGATATTATAATTAGTAAAAGCAACCATTGGAAAGAGTCAAAGCCTTATGAGCTAGTATGGAACTTGAAGGTTCCCGTAATGCGACTTAACTGTAAACCACCGTTCAGACTATCTCTGTATAAAATATATCCCTCTGGTGTCTTACCTTTTCTCCTAAAATATAAAGACCATGACCTCACATTAGGGTTAGTGAATCTAAATGACGAACCTGTGATGGCACACATTATGCTAAGTGCAAGAATCTCTTCAGCTTATATAATTAATGGACAAGGAATAGAGGTGGAAAAAATAGAGTCTGAGTTCGATAGAGTAAGAATACCTATAAGAAAAAATGGTATAATATATATTAGACTTACTGTGAAAAAATTATTAGAAAGTTTTCTCAAGAGAAAAATTATAGGCTGAGGAAAGTGTTTCTACAATACAATGGGACATCTGATATCCTTGTTTACTCAAAACCTTCTTTCCTTCTGCACATAACATACAGTAGTAAGAAGAGACGGAGTCTGCCTTTTTACCTTGATTTAGGACTACTTTAGTAAAATTATCTACTAATTCCATGAACTTCTTATCGTTTCTTAATACGTCCTTTATTGCATTACCCCTCCTTTTCTTTATATAATTCTCTACAGCTGCAGGCGTTATACCCATTAGTTCAGCAGTCCTATATATAGAAACATTATTCTCAACTACTAATTTCTCAGCTATTAATGCCCTAACAGCGGGCAAAATTTCTTTGACTGAATACTCACAAGGTAACGTAAGTTGCAAACTTTCTCAAGGATAAGTTGTATCTTCGTGATTAAAAAATATTAATGCTTTTACTATTTCATAACTCACAGGTTTTGCACCCTCCACTATAAGTCTCCGATACTTCTACGAATTTGCTCTGTGATATCCTAAGCGAAGAAGGAAGGGGTGACTGTATCTTCTTCTCTTCTTTCATCTTTTTTTCTACTTCTTCTCTTTCCTTCTTTATGCCGAAGTATATGACTTGCTGTGATTTCGACTTGTCCCTGTATACGGTCACGCCCTTTATCCCCAGTTTCCACGCCAACAGGTAAACCCTCTCAACTGTCTCTGGGGGTTCTTCACTCCTCAAGTTTATAGTCTTTGAAGTACCGGAATCGTTCCACTGTTGCCAAGAGGCTTGGTGTAACAGGTGGAATTCTGGGGAGACTTCATGTGCTGTCCTGAAGACCCTCCTCATTGTCTTGGGCATGAACGGGTTCTCACCTATCATACCAGTTTCAGCGACTTTCTTAACTACTTCTGGGTCATCAAGCTCATATTTCCTCAAATACGCTAAGAAGAGTGGGTCAATTTCTATGAATTTACCTACTGCTACATTCCTGACAAAGGCTAGGGCAAATAGCGGTTCAATTGAGGAAGAAGTACCAGCGATAATGGATATTGTACCAGTCGGTGCTACAGAGACTACAGTAGAATTCCTTATACCGTGTTTAATCCGTTCAGCTTTGAGCTGGTCAAAGTCTAGCCTATCTACCACTTCTGTCAACTTTTTAACGTCTGAGCTTACCTTTCCCTCGACCCCTACTATAGAAATAAGGTGATCAAAAGGCATTGCAGACTCCCACACATCTTTATACCGCCTTGAGTCATATGCAGGGAAAGAGCCCTTCTCCTTTGCAAGCTCTATAGACGCCTTTAAAGCGTGGTAGTAGATGAACTTAGCTAGCTGATAAGACAAGTACACGGCGTCAACACTGTCGTAAGGGATCCCCAGCTTGATTAACATCCTAGCTAAGCCCATAACGCCGAGACCGACTTTCCTCGTCTTCTTTGTAGCTTCCTCTATCTGTTTTAACGGGTAGCGGTTCGCGTCTATTACATTGTCTAGGAGCCTCACGCCGTAACGTATAGTCTCAGCTAAACCTTCCCAGTCGATCGTAGGTCTGCCTTCCCTCTCAACTACAAACTTCTCCAGGTTAATTGAACCGAGGTTACAGCTCTCCCAAGATAATAGAGGCTCTTCACCGCATGGGTTCGTAGCCTGGATTTTACCGAGGTACCAGACCGGGTGTCTCCTGTTTATTGCGTCTATGAAGAGTAGCCCCGGGTCACCGCTGTCCCATGCACCTTTCACTATCTCATCAAATAACTGTCTGGCGTTGACCCACCGTGTTATTGCACCTTCCTTTTCTGCAATTGCTAAAGCTTCATCGACCGTTATTATTACACTCTCGTCTAGGTATACACTTCCTCCTCTTTCTTCCAACTCCCTCAGTATTTCCTCTTGTATCCACTCCTCTTCCATATAACCCCTAGCTTTTACTATATAGTACTCGTAATCTTTACCATTGATCCGGGTCTTCCTAGGGTTAATTAGGGGGACTGTCTCGCCGCGTTCCACCGCCTGCATAAAGTAATCGTAGACACCTACGGAAATGTTAAAGTTCTGTAGCTGTACGTCTTTTAGCTGTCCCGTCTTAGCTTTAATGAAGTCTTCAATGTCTGAATGCCATACGTGCATTACTCCCATGTTTGCACCCCTCCTCTTTCCACCCTGCTTTACTACGTCCGTAGATACGTCAAAGATCCTCATGAAGGAAATAGGACCAGAAGCTACACCAGCGGTAGACGCTACTACATCACCTTTAGGTCTCAGTTCTGAGAAGTCGAAGCCTGTACCCCCACCTTGTTGGTGGACTACAGCCATAGCCCTCAATGCGTCATATATCCCTTCACCGTTTGGGGTGACCATTGAGTCCCTGACAGGGATGACGAAGCAAGCCGAAAGTATCCCAAGCCTGGTACCGCTGTTCATCAAGGTCGGTGTGTTGGGTAGGAACTTTAATTGGCTTAATACCTTGTAGAACTCCTCCTCTATCCTTTTTACCTCCTCTTCACCCTTTCCGTATTGTCTCTCTACTCCTGCAAGATACGAGGCCACTCTCCTGAACATCATTTGCGGTGTTTCAATATAGCGGAGTGTGTTGGGGTCTTTGAGTAAGTATCTAGCCTCGAGGACTTTTAGTGCGTTATAAGTAAGGAGTAAGTCTTTCTCGTCGAACTTATTCCACTTCCCCTTTCCGTAAACGTGGTTATAGACCCTCGCTAGGACATAACGTTTTGCTACTTCTATTAGCTCTGGGTGGTCTAGGGAGTGCTCTATCAGGTTACGCTCTACTATATCCGATATCGTCCTGCTGTCTATTGCATTATCTTTTGAGTTCTGTGCTATATCGTTTAGTATCCCATCCATTACTTCTTCTGGTAATGAAGGGAGCTTAGAAAATATCTTTTCAGATTTAAACTCCTCGATCGCATTAGAACGTTTAATGACCTTCAATTTGGCGAGAGAGATAACACTGATCTGCGATTTTTGCATTAGCTATCATTTATAGCTCTGAACACATCTAAATAAGTAATAAAAGAAATCAACCTCGTATTACCATATGGTTAATACCAAAACGGTAAGATAAATACTATCTAGAAAAATAGATAAAAAAGGGAAAAATAGAGAAATCTATTTCTGGTTCTGCTGGTTTTGAATCTCCTTGGAAAATTCTTCAACTATTTTCTTTAGTTCATCTACTGATGTCTCGTCTTCCAAAGTAGACGTATCACCCAATGATTGACCAGAAATCACACTCCTTACGACTCTCCTCATAATTTTACCAGACCTAGTTTTGGGCAGTTTAGTTACGAAGTATATTCCACTAAATACTACTATAGGACCCAGTGTATTTTTAACATATTCTATCAAGCTTTTTCTTAATTCGTCGGAGGGCTGATATCCTTGTTTTAATACTACAGCCGCTACGGCTACCTCTCCTCTAACTGGGTCTGGTATACCTATCACTGCTGACTCCGCTACAGCTGGATGAGAAATTAGGACGTCTTCGATCTCTCTGGTTCCTATCCTATGCCCCGCTATTTTTAATACTTCATCAGCCCTTCCAAGGATATAGAAGAACCCGTCCTCGTCTTTTACTGCATAATCACCTGGGTAGTATACCCCTTGGAATTTCGAAAAGTAAGTCTTAACATATCTCTCTGGGTCTCCCCATACTCCTGCAAGTATGCCGGGCCAAGGTCTCTTTATGACTATATACCCTTTCTCCCTCGCTTTTGTTGGCTTACCTTCCTCGTCAAAGACCTCAGCGTCTACCCCGGGTAATGGTAGCCCATTAGCACTAGGTTTAAGCATATAGTTTCCTAGTCCAGGCGTTGCAGATATCATAATTCCTCCAGTTTCTGTCTGCCACCACGTATCAACTATAGGTAGTTGGGACTTACCCACATTTTTGAAGTACCATCTCCACGCTTCAGGGTTAATTGGTTCACCTACACTCCCTAATAGCCTTAAAGTAGATAAATCGTGGGCCTTGACCCATTCTTCGCCATATCTCATCAACGTCCTTATAGCAGTAGGTGAGGTATAAAATACTGTTACACCATATTTCTCTACCAATTCCCACCACCTATCTGGGTTAGGATAGTCCGGGACACCTTCATACATTAAAACGGTAGCGCCGTTTTGCAAAGGACCGTATACGATATATGAATGCCCAGTTATCCACCCAATGTCTGCGGTATTAAAGAATATATCATCATCTCTTAAATCAAAGACCCACTTAGTAGTTAGGTGAGTCCAAAGTCCGTAACCTCCGTGTAAATGGTAGATCCCTTTTGGTTTGCCAGTAGTCCCAGACGTATATAAGATGAACAAGGGATCCGTAGAATCTGTATTTTCTGGTTCTACTTTTTTATATCCTGCTCTCTTTATTAGGTCTTGGTAAAGTACGTCTCTTTCTTCGTTTAGCTCGATCTCTTCGTCTCTCTTTATTACCAGAACTTTTTCTACTGTAGGTGCTTGAGAGACCGCCTCGTCTATTATCCTTTTTAATTCGACTCTTTTACCCCTTCTTACAGTATGCGATGTTGTTATAACCAGTTTTGCCTTAGCGTCGTTTATCCTATCAATTACTGCTTGGGTCGAAAATCCTGAGAACACTACACTGTGTATAGCGCCTATCCTAGCACAAGCTAACATGGCTATAGGTAACTCTGGCATTAACGGAAGATAAATAAGGACTCTATCTCCCTTTTGGATTCCTAAGTCTTGTAAAATTTTCGCAAACCTATTAACTTCATTATATAATTGGAAATATGTTAAACTCCTACTTTCCCCTTTTTCGTTTTCCCAATATATCGCGACCTTATTCCCCCTAGTTTTTAAATGTCTGTCTAAAGCGTTATATGTTATATTCACTTTTCCTCCAATAAACCAACGGTAAAAAGGGGCATTTGATTCGTCTAGTACTTTCTGAAACGGCGAAAACCATTCTATTTCCTCACTCATTCTTAACCAGAACTTTTCTGGCTCTTCTAATGACTCTCTGTAAAGTTGTTTATAAGGAGGCTGATAATATCTTTCTTCAAAAGGGAGATTCTCTGGCATTATAAATCTTTTATTGTTAATCGTAGTTAAATATAAAAGTATTTCCAAGGTTAACATATTCTGTCGGTTAATAAAGGGCAACGGTGCCATTAGTGTAAGGCCAAAAACTTTATTAAACGAGAGAATTGAGGTTGCCCTATAGTCCCTGGCAAAGTATAATATCCGTTAGGTTTGAATGGTTTTTTAATGCAATTGCTACTACATTATGAACTTTACCTTAATAACTAATATAGATATTTTAGGATGTATTTTATTAATTTAGAATAGTTATTTTACATTACGAAATATCATCCAAATACAGTGAGTAGAGGGATTTTAAGCTTAGTAGTTGGTTTAATGAGGACATCGGTTAAACCATAAAAGCACCTAAGAAGAACTTTATCTCTAAAAAGGTTAACACAGAAAACAGAATAAGTGCTGAGAGTACTTGGCTTAGCGTATGCTCTTTTGCTTTAACTCTAGCCCAGGCTACAATAACGGTTACTATATATAAGAATGCAAAATTTATACCGAAAAGCAAAGTAAGAGTGGTGGCTACGCCCGATAACACAGAGATATGGATACTTATTTTGTACACTAAAGTAATTAAAAAAATTAATAAAGTATTTATTATATATAAAATTGAAATATATAAAAACAAATTTACACCAGTTAAGTAAAGAATTAAAACGGCAGCTAAATACCCAATAAAAGATAGGAGTATCAAAAGGCCTCTCTCTTCTCTTTTAGTAACTAATAGATCCGATACTTTTCCTAGTTTCAATAAAATTAATGTAAGCAAAAAAGGGAAAAACGAGAAAAATGTTAACGTGATAACTAAATCCAATAAGTCATGGCAACATACAGCATAAATCACGATAAAACCTAAAGAAGTAGAGACTGAAGGGTGAAAAATAAGAGAAATCATGTTCTCGATTCGCATCATGAAATTCTATTCTTAAACTTAATTTAAAATTAAGGTTACGCGCTCGCAGGGATTTCTTAGGTAGCATTTTATGTAAAACCCCTTGCGTTGACATGTTTCTACTAAATTAGATGTATGTCATTACATACTTCACGATTAGGAGTTAGGGCTCTTAAGTGTTTAGCGTAAAATAAAGTTAGGTGTTGACGTAAGCATTCAGGGTAATACTTATGTACAATGGTTTTTAGATAAATGCCACTCAGATCCTAGTCTCCTTTTTATTTAGCGTCTTACTGATTTAAAAGCCCATTTCATGTGTAAAGGTAACGAATACTCATGTCCTAAAGGTCAGTTACCTCATAAGCTGTAACTCCTATATCTACCCAGAAACCGCACCTCTCACCTAACGTTCAAGATAGCTAAAGAAAATCACATAGGTATAGTATCTGTGTAAAATATCAAGGTTCAAGTATAAGGGATAGTAGTTGCCTTTTTACAGCCCTATTAAGGCAGTAATAGTACTAGAGAATTATTAACATACCGGGAGGCATTGATTGCATTCTTTTAGATTTTTCTATAAAAGAAACCTATTATCATCTCAAAAGTCTTTTTACTTCTTAGTCCCATCTCTATCGCCCTATACTAGATAGCGGACCCGCCGGGACTTGAACCCGGGACCGCCGGCTCTCTACCTTACCGCAGGCCGGCGCTCTATCCTGGCTGAGCTACGGGTCCAGTATTTACATTTTCTCAAGAGGTTTTATTCCTATCGCATTAAGCCCGTTAAATAATACTCTTTCTACTCCTTTTACTAGAAACAACCTTGTCATCCTTTTAGTTGGATCTTGCTCTTGTAAAACCCTTTCATTATTATACCACCTGTTGAAAATGTCCGAAACTCTCCTCAAAAAATCTACTAAATCCTCTGGTCTCATTTCATCTGACGCCTTTGCTAGTACCTCTGGGAATTTCGCTATTAGTATTAAAATCTTCCTTTTGTCGCCCTCTATATCACTTAAGTCTACTTTTTCAATATCTAATCTCTCATAGTTCTTTGACAAGATATTATAAGCCCTAGCGTAAGTATACTGTAAATAAGGACCGCTATTTTGGTCGAAATCAACCACGTTATTTACGTTAAACGTAACGGGTTTATTCGCCGAGACAGAAAGGATCACATAACGTATGGCAGCATTTACTATTTCATTAATGTTATCTATTTTACCTCCTTTCTCCTGAATTTTCTTTCTAGCTACTTCTTCTACTCTTTCCACTATCTCGTCTAAAGAAATAAACCTTCCAAGCCTTCCGCTCATTTTCATCCCTTGCAAATTCACCATACCGTAAGAATAATGGATTAAGTTTTTAGCATAATTCTCATAACCTAATAAGTAAAGTGACGCTCTTAACTGCATCTGGGGAACCGATTGCTGTTCCGCTATCACGTTTATTACCCTATCGGCTTTAAAACTGCTAAATTTCCTAATAGTGTAGGCTATATCTCTAGTAGTATATAATGAAGTACCATCAGACCTAACGAGGACTAATGGAGGTAGTTGTAAGCCAACAGGAATTGATAACTCTTCTTTCTCATCTTTACTTAATTCAAGATTTAGAGCCTTAGTCCCCTTATAGTCTATAGACCTCATTAGCGCTTCAGACACTATCTTATTTACCTCTCCGCTCCACAGCAGGTCACTCTCGTAATCATAGTCGTCGAAAGATATGTGGAGTTTATTGAGGCTCTGTTCAAATGCTGCTAAGTTGTACTTTACTATTTTCCTTATAATCTGGACAACTTTATCATTACTTTTACTCTCATATTGTCTAATTATGTTCTGTATCTGAGCTTCTACATCCTCTATCCTGTTAATTTCATCGGCTAATTTGTTAAATATTTCTGGGTATCTTTCCTGATGCTGCGCCGCTATACCTACTAGTTCATCTAACCTTTTAATCTTTTCACGGTATTTCTCATCGTCATTTATTAACTGGAGTTCTTGTCTTATAGTTTTAATTTCTATTAGGACATTAGTTATTGAGTAAATTATGCCAAACCAGTGGTCAGCCTTAATATTAGAGGGCAGTTCAGGTTCCCCCAAAAGCATATAACCTAATGCTAAGATAGCTACTTGTCTCCCTGCATCGTTTACATAGAACCTTGTGTTTACTGCATGCCCCCTTATCTTAAGCATCCTCGATATCGTATCACCTAAAATCGAGTTTCGTAAATGTCCTATATGTAAAGGATGAATAGGGTTTGCACTTGTATGCTCTACGACTATTCTGAATTTTTTCTCAGCCTCCTCTATCCCATAATTATCAGGAAAATTCGAGAATAGAAATTTAAACAAGTTCTTCTCGTCAATAAAGGCATTTACGTATATGCCTGATTTCTTAATTTCTCCTATGAGTTTTTGCCCCTTGTCTACGTATTCCTTACTCAATAACGTTCTATCCTTAGAAACTGAAGGTATAGGTAAAGCCAGATCTCCGACCTCATCTCTCGTAGGGTATTCAATGTTTTTAAATACCTTATCATAACTAATACCTAACTGTTCCGACAAGATCTTAGAGAATTCGATCTTAGCCTCTCTTATAGGATCCACAAGATGGCATAAGCCGGTGTGTTTATATCTTTTTCTCACAGAATATTTGAATCATGAAAAGAGTAGAAGTCCTTATAGTAGATGATTTAAAAGGGTCTACGAAAGTAAGTGAAAAACAAATTAATGAGGTATTAAGACAATTTAACGACGAGACAATAGATAAAATAATCATTAACAGGGTAACCCTGCCGTCATCTCTAAACGATGAGGATAACATACTCGGTGTTCATATTATAGTGAGGGAAGTTGCAGAAACGTAATATATGCCCTCATTATAAGGGAGGATTTTGTGTATCTCCAGTTCTAGATAGCCCATCGGACTCAGTTACATCTCCGTCAAGGTGCCAAGGTAATTATAAGTCTTGCAGGTATTATATGGGGACGGAAGGAGAAAGCTCCAAGAGAGAAGGACTGGAACAATATTCTGAAGACGAAAAAGTAGAGCAAGAAATTTCATTTTACCATAAAATTAACATACTTGAGAATAACTTAGACAGTGAATGCCCTAATTTTGAACTTTTCAGGACAGAAAAAGGATTAGTCGCAAGATGTAAAATAATGGACAGAGTATTAACGTCATCACAAGCAGAACTTTGCTCAAAAGTTTGGAAATCTTGCCCAATAAGGGTCTTAACCTAATTTAGCATATTTCCCATCTTCAGACATGGTTACTAGGTTCTTTTCGGCCAAATCTGACAAGGCTTTCCTGATCTTGTCTTCACTTGCTATTCCTGATAGTGCTGAATGTAACTCCTTTAAATTCATAGGTTTTTGACTAAGTAGATCTAGCAATATTTCTTTCAATTCTTCCTCATTAGGCGCTGTCATGACAACTACTTCTTTATCAGAGTATAGAACACGTAACTTTTTCTCTACCTCGTTTAAAGGTTCTTCTCCTTCTTTATTAGAAGACCTCTTTTTTCTCCTTGAGGACGACATCTTAAACCCTCTCACTCACTAAGTTATAATTAAAATCTGTTTGCTTATAAGTATTGATGAAAACACCACATAATTACTTAACTACAGTTTTTATATGGCATCTTAAAATTAGTTATATTAGGCGAATCATTTGGGAGAACCTGACTTCTTACGGCATATAGTAAGTAAGGTATTAACACCTGTGAGTCTGGACCTAAAAAAATTAGACGAAGCACAAAAACTACTAGCTAAAGCGGAGTCAAAATACGGTTTTTCTTCTTATGGTGGAGACCCTGAAAAATTAGCTAATTACCTACTAAGCCCAGATTTCATAAACCTTGTTTTAATAATAGGAGTAGACCTATCTAAGAAACTACTTTATCTAACTCGGGACAGTTACTCGAGTCCAAAGATCAAAGAGGCTGTCCAAAAAATGCTTGATGAACTTGACGGATATTCAGGAGAAGAAACAAACCAAGTTATGATGTACAAATAACTAACTCGTTTTAACGAATTAAAAAGAAGACAAAAACAATAGAATGGATAGAAAATAAATAAAAAAGCTCTATTAAATTTTACTCAAATGATGGCTTATTACTCCCTTCCTCTCCGCCTTCTCCGCCCTTACTTCCCTCTTTCTTCTCGCTCTTTAAAGGAGAGGCAGCAATTAAGTCATCAATCTTTAGTATTGCAGTAGCAGCTTCTACAGCACTCTTAAGTACTTGCATCTTAACCCTTACCGGCTCAATTACATTAATAGCCATCATATCATCATTGAGTTTACCGTTTAATACATCTACTCCAGCGTTAACTAGGCCTTTAGAGTGTTTAGACCTTAAGTCCATTAGAGTCTGAATTGGTTCCATACCCGCAGTTTCTGCTAATATCATAGGAATTTCTTCTAAAGCTTCTGCGAACTTTTCAATTGCTAGTTGCTCTTTCCCTCCTACACTCCTTGCATATTCTCTAAGTCTTAAAGCTAATTCAGTCTCAACAGCTCCTCCACCTGCAACAATCATAGGCTTAGATAATACATTCCTTAACGAGTGTAATGCATCATTTATACTCCTCTCGGCTTCATCTAATGCCATATCATTTGACCCTCTTAATAAGATGTTTACAGCCCTGGGGTTCTTAGCACCTTCAATGAATACCATCTTATCATTTCCTACTCTTCTTTCCTCAACTAACTCAGCATAACCTAAGTCTTCAGGGGTCGCATCTTTTATACTACTTATTATCCTAGCTCCTAAAGCCTTCTCCAGCTTTTCTATATCACTCCTCTTTACTCTCCTTACGGCTAATATTCCCTTCTTTGCCAAGAAGTGCTGTGCTATATCGTCAATACCCTTCTGACATATGACTACATTAGCACCTATTGAAGCTAGCTTATCGACCATCTCCTTCAGGTACTTAGCTTCCTCATCAAGGAAGGCTTTGATCTGTTCAGGACTAGTTATACTAATCTTAGCAGAAATTTCTGGTTTCTCTACTTCAAGTGCCGCATCAAGGACTGCAATCTTAGCCTTTTCGACCCTCCTTGGCATACCAGGGTGAACCACTTCCTTATCAAGGACTAACCCGCGTACTAGCATACTGTCCTCAGTGCTTCCACCCTTTTTCTTATCGATCTTGATTAGGTCGAGGGGTACGCTATAACTTCCATCTGGCTGTTTCTCTGCTACAATAGAGACTGCATCTAACACTAAGTTTATTATCTTGTCCATCTCTTCACCGCCAGCAACGAACTTACTCGACATTGTAGTGTATACTATCTTCCTTAACTGATCTCTAGTAGCTTGGGAGTTAAGATCACTTACGTCTATCTTTAAGGCTAATTGATCGATTATTTCTAGTGCTTTATTAAGAGCTTTCTTATATCCTTCAATTATAATTGTTGGGTGTATATTCTGGTCTAGTAGGTCATCAGCTTTGTCGAGTAGTAATCCTGCCAATACTACGGCTGAAGTGGTACCGTCTCCCACTTCAGCATCTTGTGCTTTGGCTGCTTCTACAAGTAACTTAGCAGCTGGGTGTTGAATTTCCATCTCTTTTACTATTGTCGCGCCGTCATTGGTTATTGTAACATCTCCGAAACTGTCAATTAGCATCTTGTCTAGTCCTCTAGGACCTAATGAGCTCTTTAGCATTTCCGATAACGTTACAGCTGCAAGTATATTGTTCCTTAAAGCATCCCTGCCACTTGTTCTATTTGTACCTTCTTTGAGGAGTAATACCGGAGCACCTGCCATATGGATTCACCGTAGCTGGTTTTCATTAGGAGCGGTTATATATAAATTTTTCTTTTTATGGTTTAGGCGTATTCACTTGCATCTGAACGGACTTTTAACGTCTTTATCTAGAAAATAAACGATAATTTACAAAAAATCTTTAATTCTAGCACTTGAAAGTAACCGTATAAATGGAACTTTGCCAACGATGTAATAAAAGAGAAGCAAAGTATATTGTAGGAGGGAGAAGACTTTGTGAAACGTGTGCAAGGGATGAAATTGTAAAGAGAGTTAGAAAAGAAATACATAACAGTAAGATGTTTAGTTTCAAGGATAAAGTAGTTATAATAGTACCAGATAACCTTAACCAACTTGCAGAAATACTCTCTCAAATTGTAGGAAAGGCTTGCTATACGTGCAAACTACAGATAGACAAAGTAAACATTAAAACAGAGATTAATACTGACAGTAACATAAACGATTATATCTGGAAAATTATTATGTATTCGAAAAGTCTAGCCGATTATAAAGTGAAAATCCTACCTTTTCCTTCTAACTTTTTCCTCGCTTATCTATTATATTCAGTCTCAACTAAAGACTATTCGTACATAAATTATGTCACAAGCTATAAGTTGCTGAGCGATGGTACTAGATTTTTTATACCACTTTACTCAATCTCTCTCTTAGAACTTAATGCTTTCGGTGAAATAAAGGAAATTAGCTTTAACGACGAGATATTTGACGCAATTTTCAGATGGGTCAACACACAATTAGCTGAAAATTATGAACTATTTCATACTTTCATAGCTTCTACATCACTGTTTAATTCTGCACGATGTAAATCTTGTGACGCTTTCATTGAGTCTGGGGAGTATTGTGCTCGATGTAAAAGGACTTTAACTTCTCCTTTTCCTCCTTATTAAGGATAATTTCGAATTTAAATACATCTTTTTGCTGTTTACTGGGGGGTAAAATGCCTTCCCATGAGTAGTAGAAATAACCTGCAGACATAATCTCCTTAAAACCATCCTGGTCTATTTTATAATAGTCAAAAAGCATCTGTAATACGTTCAGCTCCTCTTTTATCTGCTTCATACTAATTACATATCTACAGATATAACACGATAAGTCTGGCATAATAGCATTAAACCCGCATTTAGGACATTTGACTGGGGAGTTAATTCCGTAGAGTGTCCAATTAGACCTTAAGATATCTATCAGGTCATTCCTCCCTCTTTTTACACATACCTCGTATAGCCTGGGACCCAGGTCTTTAATTGCATTTCTAGTGTTATATACTACAAACTCTAACTGCTCTTCCGAGAGTTTTTCTAAGTCCTTAATCCTGACTAACTTCATAGCCAAAAACTCCATTAAAGCGTCTTTATTTGCAGAGAGCCTGTTAATAATGGTCCTCGACTTGGGCTTCGTCTTCACTTCGCCTACGGCACCGCTGAAAGGCTCCTTAATAAGTTCCTTATATTCTTCTCTGGACAAGTTTAAATATGCGAGCCCTAACGCGTTTATTACCTCATCCAAATATTCTTCTAAGAGTTGGTTAGGGTCTACATATTTTACAACTGTAGACTTCTTCTTTTTACCTGAAGTCTTTGATTGTGACTCAGCAGAAGGGTCTTTTTGTTCTTTATCTTCTTCTTTCTTTTTTCTAGGCAAAAGCTCCCCCTGAACTGCGACTAGACTGTATGGGATAAGTCCAGGTAGTCCATAGGAAGCATTTTACCTTTAGACACTATCTCGTTATATTTCTTTTCCAAATCTTCAATAAATACAGGGCAGTTCTCAAATTTTCCCTCCCTGGTGCATTTAGCACCACCTAAAGTTAAGAAACACATAGACGACTTCTTATCATAATGAGGGCATAACTTATGATAAGTTTTAGCACTTTTTATCATCTTTTCTATCCACTGTTTTTTGTGGTCCTTCTTTTCTGCTTCCTTCTCAGCCTTAGCTAGTACTTTGTTCATCTCTTCTTCTGAGATCTTTGAAGATCTCGTACTATCTGCCATAAATAACACCGCATTATGTAACTTTAAGCGTCTCCTCTAATATATATTACTACTACTACTCTTATCAAATAATAGACGGGCAGGCTTATCCCATAGATATTAATATTTGTATAATGTAAGAAGAATTCACGTAAAATATTACCTGGCACCGATTTATAGTAGTAGTAATTATTTATGCTATAAGAGGAGCCACAAATTTGAAAAAGGGAGAAAAGGAAACCTGGGTAGAGCTATGAACTATTAGAGAAAACTTAACATTCGCTTATCCTGTCTTTAAATGATTGTGTAAAACCTATCCTAAGTCCTAATTTAGGGTCATGGTACAGGTAGAGAATCCTCTTGGTCTGTAACTTTCTTAAAACTCTAAGTAACCAAGCTGTATCGGCACCAAACTCTTCTTGGAGCTGGTCTATGTAAACGTAAGTAGACCCCCATTGCTTATATTTGTTAAGGAGATATGATAGTAACTCTTTTTCTTCTTCGTCTAATTTTTTCAGAATTTCATCTAGACAGTTAATAAGATCAGTCTTTTGTGGTTTATTTTCTGCAGTACTGGTTTTTGCTTCAATAAACAACAAAAATTCTTTTCTCTCTTTGTCATCTTTTTCCTTATTCTTGTCGTTTATTGAGGGCTTAACCTTTTCATTAAATATGTCTCTAGCTATAGCTAAATATTCAGTAAACTTAGTACTATTCTTACTCTCCAAGATCTCTTTAGCTAGGTCCTCTCCTAATGCCGAAAGATGCCATCTACCTGCCTCTTGGTAAACTAATCCTTTTCTTTTCCAGTAACTAAGATAACTACTAACATACTTAGTTTCAAGCCCCAAGTTTACGGCTATCTCTGATGTTCTTAGTGGCCTGGCTAAGAGGAGGACTAGGACGGCCTCTACTAATTTCGACCGGGGGTTAATACTCTTATTTTCTTGAACCTTTACAGTGTCTATAATGTCAGTATCGTCAGTCTTCATCAGATCAAATTTGACAAACTAAAATTAATAATAGTGGAAAGATTTACCCTTAGTAATTCCATGCATTTTTCTAATCAGTAATATCGCAAGTCTTTACTGCAACAAATTCATCATAGCCCACAATTACTTTGTAGACTCCTTTCATTAAATTGTCTAATTTGGGGTCTCCGGAATCAATCCTTAAGCAATCAAAAGTATATAGTTTACTTCTTGTCGAAACTACTATTATGTTATCTCTTTCTACCTTATTACTCTCTATTCTTAGTAATTTTCTAAGAAATAAAGGCCCTATCTCTTGGTTTCCTCTACCTATTAAAAACCCTTGCCTCCCTATAGGTGTTAAAATCAGCTTTAACTCCCCGGTTAAATTAAGCAAATCGTCATAATTTGCACAGCTCTTAATTAATTTCATATTTTGCAGAATATCAGTACAAAGGAAATTAGTTTCTATCCCTATTTTTCTCAGTATATTCTTTGTAGTGCTGCCAGGTCCTATAACGTAAGTTATGTCTGGATTTGATAGTTCTTTATCTATAACATATTGCGCAATTTCGTCAACTTCCTCTTTTTCTGAAATTATCTCCTCTTTATTGGGTACTATTAAGTTGGAGTAATTAATAGTTCTAGCATAACCGAAGAGCTTCACATTGTACTTCCCTTGCCGATAAGCTTCTTCATCTATATCGAGGATCTCTGTAATAATAACTTCGGTTTTACCTTGTACAAAGTGGCGCAAAAGGATACCTGCACCCTCAGGAGTATTTGCAAATACCCCACTGTGCATTTTAACTCCGGTAGGGATCCCCAAGACAGGTAAGGTGTCTTTTACTACACTATATACGTCTCTAGCTGTACCGTCCCCTCCTGCAAAGACTATTATGTTACATGACTCTTTCTCGAGGAAATAGTTAAGGGCGTTTATAGTATCAACTCTCAAGGTAGGGGAGTGTATTGTTATGTCAATAACCCGGTAGTTCAACTGTGTATTTTTGAAGTAATCTTCTCCCATCTCCCGAGGGGCTACCACATAGATAACGCTATCTTTGGGTGCGGTTGACAAAAACCTGGCCATCCTTAACGGGGTTTCTTGGTTATATGTATGTAGGCTATCACTCCCCTTATAGCCTATCCTTCCGCCGCTCCCTGCTACTGGGTTAACAAGTAGGCAAATTGTTTTTGTCATTACCTTAAAGTAGTGATAATAATATTTTATAAGCTAAGTAATTATTACGCGGTTCGAAGAAAATTACCAAGTCATAAGGCTTCATAACATGGGTTAGTTTTTCCTTAATTTCCCCTTTTAACTTCTTTACTTCTTCGCTCTCATTAAAAGTTTTTGGCGGAAGTTCTATTTTTTCGTCCAGGTCTACTATGCCTATTAAGGTCCTAGTAGCCCCAGACCTAATTATTAGGTCCCTTAGCTCTAATATCCCGATTTTTTCTATGAGGCTAGAAGAATTTCTTAATATGAGACAACTTGCGTCCCAATTGATAGTGTCTAACTTTATACTTTCAAGTACTACTGTTCTTTGCAAAAAATAATCGAGTAATTCCTTTCCCTTATCAGAAAGGATTATTCCTGCCACTTTATCTATATTTACTAGCCCTAATTCCCTTAACCTCTTAATTAAAGTCCTTGTGCTCGCTTCGCTAAGCCCTAATTTTCTCATGAGTAAATGTCTCCCAATAGGTTGCTCTTTCTTTATAATATCAAGTGCTAAAAGTACATGAGCCTCATCAAAATTGGGCTTATTGCCCTTCTTAGGAGTTACAGCCTGATTTAGTAGTGTTACGATCTCCACATTTATAAATGGCACACAGAACATAAAAATATGTTGAGGGGAAAAAGCCTACTTTGTCTGTTGGATTTTTCTAAACAAGAAATAGAAAAAATGATGGATGTATCTTTTATGATGAAAAACTACGTGTACACTGGCAACACACCCAAACTTTTAGAAGGAAAGAGTGTAGCCCTAATTTTTGAAAAGCCTAGTACTAGGACCAGGGTCAGTACGGAGCTAGCTATAAGGAAATTGGGCGGTATTAGTATAGTATTAAGTAAAGGAGAACTCCAGTTAAGTAGAGGTGAGCCCGTGGAAGATACTGCACGGGTATTAGGTAGGTTTGTAGACGGTATTGGTGCTAGAGTACTTGACCATAAAAGCCTTATAATAATGTCAGAGTATTCTAAGAAGCCTGTAATAAACTTGTTGAGCGATATAGCCCACCCTCTCCAAGCTTTATCCGATTATATGACGATAAAGGAAAAGTTTGGTAAGTACGAGACGGTAACTTTTGTAGGCGATGGGGGCGATAACGTGTTAATTAGTCTCATGGCTTTCGCTGCCAAGTTAGGGCTAGAGCTACGTGTTGCGTCTCCGAAGGAGTATAAACCTAAGCAAGAAATATGGAAAAGGATAGAGGAAGAGGCTGAAAAGAGTGGTGCAATAATAGAATTTTATGAGGATCCCTATGAAGCTGTGAGAGGGAGCATGGTTATCTATACAGATGTGTGGGTGAGTATGGGTCAAGAAAAAATAGGAGAAGAAAAAAAGAAAAAATTAAGTCAATATAAGGTGAGCAGAGATCTAATGAGGTATGCTAGTAAAGACGCTATTTTCCTACACTGTCTACCCGCGGTTAGAGGAGAAGAAGTAGAGGCGGAAGTAATAGACGGTCCTCAATCAGCTGTATGGGATCAAGCGGAGAACAGGTTGTATACTGCTATGTCGGTATTTTCACTTCTTATTTAAGAAAGAGTCTATAGAAGTTTGGACAAGGAGCTTTTTTATACTTTTTATATCTTCTAAGGAGACCTTGTCCTTAGCCTTCAACCTCATATTTACAAACTTAATTGCGTCTCTAAGTCCTTCAAACGTAGCTATCTTATTTTCTTCTAATGCTCTTTTAGTAGTCTCTCTAATGTGCCAATTACCTACTGGAGCATAGTACTCCGCTGTTATTTCTCTTATGATAATTACCCCGGCTTGCCTCTTTCTCTCGTGCAGTTTTTCAAGGACGGCTAGCCTTGATGCCATATAACCACCGTCTAAGAAATCATACTTTCCCCAATAGTCCTCGCTTAGGTCACTTACAATAAGCTCGTTAGCCCATAGTGATAGTGGGTGCCAGATTTCTACCCATACACTTCTGTAAGTAGATGGAAATAATATAATGTGGAAGTAGTTTCCTAAATATGAGGAATAATATACCTCGACTTCGTCTATCTCTCCGAAACGTCTAATTTGCGGGAGTAAATACTTACCTATAGCCTGGTCTACTGCAGTTATACTCCACCTAGTAGGCACTAATTTTCTGTTTTTCTTGAGCCCGAATAGCCCGAGTGAAAGTCCGGTTATGATCTTGTAATAGTCTTCACCATTTCGATATAGTTCCAGTATGGCTTCTTCAGCCTTTACGTCATCAAAGATAAATTTTTCAAGGTGAGGCGAAAGCTTAGGATTATCCTCGACCTTAATATCGTTAACTTCAAGTGAAGGACCTCTAGGTATAAGTACCCCATCAAACCGTAATTTAGCTTCTATGCCTTTTTTATCACTAACCGCATTTGAGTCTACGGGTTTGTAAGATACTCCAGCTAAAGAAATTTCCTTTTCGTAGAGTTTGAAAGGGTCGTTGATGTCTACTTTTTTAAGTAGAGATGAGATCATTTGACTCCTTAATGACAGGATTTCATTAAGGCTCTTTTTACCCCACCAACCTTTAGGGTCTTCATATTCTTTTGCTTGATCCCCTTGTACACCAGGTGGTATGTTATAGATTAGCGGGACTTTAGGATAGTTTTTCTCTCCTATAATAATACTGGGAGGTGTGGAACCCTTTATTGCCTCCGAGCTATGGACTTTGCTAACTGCTATGGTAATAGACCTAAACCTATCCATTATAGGACAAGAAGGGAGACCGCATAGGTATTTATACCCTTTACAACGGATACATAGTTCTGCGGGTATTTTTCGCAATTTTCAGTTTCCTCAATATACTCCATTCTACTATCTTTAACTTAGCTTTTGCGGTTAATCCTATCCCTATAGGCTTTACCCTACCCTTTTTTAGTTCTTCTAATATATCATCAACTCTAAACTCCGTTATTTGTAATTCATTATATGCAGAACCCAATGCCTCGCTCACGTGTGAATCGCTATTAGCTAGACCGGGTAAGCCAAGTGCCTGAGAAGCTTTCAAAGCTTTTTCATTTGCACTTTTAGGTGCTTTAGAGTTGAAAACTTCTATTGCATCAAACTTGTAACTGAATACTTTTTCTCCTATTCCTGCTCTAAAAATATCGAAAGGGTGAGAAGGAAAAATTAGGCAATTATTTTCTTTACTGTAATCGATTAATTGTTGTATATCACGAGGGGGGTCTGGAGGAAAATTACATAAAATAACTACATGTCCGTACTGTGTACTCACTTCCTGTCCGGGTACTACTGGATATCCTTTAATTCTCTTATGCGCTTCAGATGTATCATGGTCTGTTATAGCTATACCATCCAGCCCTTTTTTGAGGGCAGTTTTTATCATTAGTTCTGGGGAATACTTGCCATCGCTGTAAAAAGTATGGACGTGGAGGTCTATCTTTATCATATATACCCAAGCTCCTTCATAACCTCCACTGTTAAAATAGTAATACCTGCAGCACCCCTAACTAAATTGTCTCCTAAAGCTATAAGCCTCAGTACGTTATTTTCGAACCTTAACCTACCTACTGTGATTGCCATCCCATTTCCTGCAGGCACGTCTAATAGTGGTTGGGGCCTATCCTCTTCGTCCCTTACTATTATAGGTGATTTAGGTGCTGTTGGTAAATTCTTAATCTGGGGTAGAGATTTAAAATTCTTAAGTCTTTGTTTTATTTCTTCTATATCTATTTTCTTGTCTGTCATTATGTTTATTATTCCCATATGTCCGATTCTTGTCGGCACTCTGATCGAAGTAACAGATGTATCTAAGTTAGCTGGAATTATCTGTTGTTGGTCTACTTTCCCGTTAAGCTTTGTTAGTTCTTTTGCTATTTTATCTTCCTCACCTTTAATATATGGTATGATATTTCCTTCTATAGACATAAAGGGGATCCCGTTATATCCGGCCCCGCTCACAGCTTGAAGTGTCGTTATTAAAATTTTTGACCTCTCCGCTATGTCAAGTAAAGGTTTTAACGGCATTGACATTATGGCTGCCGTACAATTTGGGTTTTTGACTAGAAGTCCTTTCCATCCTTTTTTAGACTGCTGTGCTTTTAGGAGCTCTAAATGCTCCCAGTTTACTTCTGGGTTAATTAGAGGGACATCAGGATCCATTCTGAATGGGCTTGCGTTCGATACTACGACCTTCCCGTTCTTAACTAACTCTAACTCTATGCTTTCTGCTAACTCGTTAGGGAGTGCTGAAAGTACTATATCAACATCTTTATGGTCTTCATAATTGGTAGATACTATAGGTAAATCTTTTACGTTCTCTGGTATATCACCCGGTTCAACCCACCTTACGGACTCCTTATACTTTTTACCTATTTTTGACGGAGACGCACTAACTTTAACTAATTCTAGATAAGGGTGAGTTGATATTAGTTTAACCATTTTTTGCCCTACCATACCCGTTGAGCCTAGTAGGGACACTCTTATTTTGTCGACCATTCTAGTACCACCTCATGTAAGTCTTTGGCGAGTTGTTCTGATTCTCTCTTATTTGATATAAATGTTATACTGACACCTTTAAGACCTCTGGAGATAAAAAGCGGGTCATATGCTGACGCTCTCGTAAGGACTTTGCTCGAGATTTCTTTATTTCTTAACCCACATCCAACAATACTTATTGCACTTACGTCTTCAACTTCTACCTCCTTTATGAGAGAACCAAGCTGGTTAAGCCTATTCATCAGCCTATCGCTATCTTCATTGTTTATTACAAGCTGGATCACCGTCTCAGAAGCAGGCTGTGATATTGCCACGATGTTCACATTTGCATTTTTAACTTCTGTTGTTATAGTAGCTGCAGAACCTATTTTTCCTACTATTCTAGTGCTCTCGATAGTAATTAACTTCAGGTTATCGTTTGTAGTTAGTCCCTTTAGTAAATCATTTTGGGTACACATTCCCTCTATTGTCGTATCACCTTCTTCATAAAGTCCCTCTATGATAACTTTCATGTTTGAGCCGAATAGCGGGTCAAACGTCCTCGGGTGGAGCCTTTTTGCACCTAGCTGAGAGAGTTCTATGGCTTCTTCCAGGGACAGTCTAGGAATTGTAATAGCATTTTTAATCTTTTTCGGGTCCGCGGTCATTATACCGGGTACTTCCGTGATTAATCTGACTTCTTTAGCGCTAAGGAGCTTTCCTATAAGTGTAGCTGTGTAATCACTACCTCCTCTTCCTATTGTAGTAAACTTGTGGGTCTTGCTTATTCCTATGAAGCCAGGGATCACAGTTACGGGTCTGTTAATTTCTTCTAGCTTTCTGGTCAAATACTCTGTTGACTCTGTTAATAAGACATTTGCTTCACCGAAATTTTCATCCGTTATTAGAGGGGGGTCTGATAGATAGCCCACGTTTAATTTATTGTTAGTTAGATAAGCGGATAAGACTATAACAGCGAGCCTTTCTCCGAACGAAAGTATATAGTCCCTCACTTTAGGTGTTACTTCGTCTAGTACTCTTATTGACCATGCTACTTTGTATAATTCATCGGCCAGTTTAGAAAGGTCTTTGAACGCTCTTTCGAATTCTATTCCGTCTACTAGTTTTGATAAGAGCCTAATGTGTCTATCGTAAATATCGCTTATTATGTCCACTGATTTATCAGTCTGCGTCGTTACAGATAGGAGTTGGTTTGTAACGTTTTTTATAGCCGATGTAACTACCACGTTTTTACTAAAAGATGGTTCACTAGAATATTTCTTTATCTTTTCTAGAATAAGTTCATAGTCTTTCTCATCTTTCTGGATTGAACCTCCTATTTTTAAAATTCTCATTACAGCTCACCGAGGACTACTTTATCAATATGCTCGGGGTTAACTAAGATACGTTTAGCTTCGGATTTCGCCATAGCCTCTGGGTCTTTAAGTGCATGACCGGTTAGTATCATGACAGTCTTTTCATTTGTATCTAACCTTTTCTCGTTAACTAGTTTTAAGAACCCAGCATATGCAGCTGCTGACGCGGGCTCAGCGCCGATCCCTTCTCTTCTTGCTAACTGTCTTTGGGCGTCAAGGATCTCGTTATCTGAGACTGAGATGGCGAATCCTCTCGAGTTTTTAATAGCTTTTATAGCTTTTTTCCAGTTAACCGGCTTTCCTATTCTTATCGCTGTCGCTACTGTTTCTGGTGTGTCTACAAATTCCGGTTTATCAAGTCCTTTTTCAAAGGCCCTTGCAATTGGGGAGGCCCCTTCAGCTTGGACTCCTATCATCCTCGGAGTCCTATCTATTATGCCTGCACTCTTTAGCTCGGTAAACCCTTTCCATATGGCATAAATATTTCCAGCATTTCCTACTGGAACTATAACGTTATCAGGGACTCCTATGTCCTCATAGATTTCAAAGGCTATAGTCTTTTGTCCTTCTAACCTCCAAGGGTTAAATGAATTGAGGGGGTATACAATTTTGAGTTCTTTGTACAATTTCATGACACTCGACATAGCGATATCAAAACTCCCGTCTACCTCAAGAATTGTCGCACCATATAGAATTGATTGTGCAAGTTTGCCTATAGCCACTTTTCCTTTCGGGAGCACTATATAACTTTTGAGTCCAGCTCTGCTAGCGTAAGCTGCCGCTGACGCAGCTGTATTCCCGGTAGACGCTGCAACAACTACCTTATACCCTAAAGAAACAGCGGAGCTTATGGCTACTGTCATTCCTCTATCCTTAAAGCTACCTGTGGGGTTAGCCCCTTCAAACTTAAAATACGCGTTTTCGTAGTTACTAGACTTTATTAGTGGTGTATTCCCTTCATTAAGTGTAACTATCCTTTTGTATTCACCTGCTATTAGGTCTTTATATCTCCAGACTCCCTTGCCTCTAAGGGAAGAGAACGTAAACCCTTTAGGGGGTTCTAATATTATCTCGAGTAGTCCTCCGCATTTAGGGCAAGTTATGAGGTCTTGTTTTACTGGGTACTCCTCTCCGCAATCTAAACATTTCAAATAGCCTTGCATGTTTCCAACAATAACTCACCACTGTACGGTAAAGCTCTTTATTACACTAAATTATAAGCTTTATCTTATATCAAAAATGTGAGTAATTATGGCTTTTAAGGATATTAGAGAGTATATTGATTTTCTACGAAAAAATCGGAAAATAATAGAAATTAATGACGAAATATCTACAGACCTTGAAATAGCATATATCTCTAGGCAGGCTACTTATAGGAATTTTCCTCCTCTTTTGTTTACCAAGGTTAAAGGCTATCCGGGATGGAAAGTATTGACTAATGTATTTTATTCTATTGATGCGTTTTATGATCTATTAGGGACGAGCAAACTTGAAGAAATAAGTAAAAATTTCATAGAACAATTTATGGGGGACATGCCCATATCGCTTTCTCAGAAAATTAAAAGTTTAACCGAATTTACCAAGTTCGGAAAGATCTTGCCTAAGAGTAAAAAACCAGTTTTTGAGGAGGAAAGTAGAGCTAACTTACTAACTTTCCCTGCGTTAAAAACTTGGCCAAAGGATGCTGGCAGGTATTTTACTTTTTCTATAGTGATAACTAAGGACCCAGAAACTAATGTCAATAACTTAAGTGTGTATAGAATTCAGATTGTTAATGATAGAGAAGCTATAATCCATTGGCAGGTGTTGAAAAGGGGGAATATCGCTGCTCAGAAATATAAAAGATTAGGAGTCAGGAAGATCCCGGTAGCTATTGTTAATGGTGTAGACCCGGTTATTGCGTTTATAGCCTCCTCACCTGTCCCACCGGGTCTAGATAAATACCTATTTGCGGGCATAATAAGGGGTGAAGGTGTAGAAGTCCATGAACTGGATAACGGGATATTAGTCCCGTCGAATGCGGAGTCTGTTATCGAAGGATATGTAGACCTAGACGATGTTAGGTTAGAAGGACCTTTTGGAGATCATTTAGGTTATTATACTCCGCAAGACTATTTTCCTACCTTTAAACTCGAAAAGGTACATTTAAGAGAGAACCCGATATTTCACGCTACATCTGTAGGTAAACCTCCTCTGGAGGACGCTTGGATAGGCAAAGCTGTAGAGAGGCTTTTCCTTCCTTTTTTGCAAATGATAGTCCCAGAACTAGTGGATATGAATTTGCCTGAGTACGGATTATATACTGGTATCGGTATCTTCTCTATAAAGAAGATGTACCCTGGCCAGGGTAAGAGAGCAATGATGGCTTTATGGGGAACCGGACAACTGAGCTTACTAAAATTCATAATAGTTGTGGATGAAGACGTGAACGTACATGATATTAATCAAGTAATGTATGCCATAGCGTCTACTGTAGACCCCAAGAGGGATGTCCTAATAGTAGATAATGTGATTACGGATTCTTTAGACCATACAGTCCCTAATCCTCCTTTGGGGAGTAAAATCGGTATTGATGCCACAAGGAAATTTAAAGAAGAGACTGGTAGAGAATGGCCCGAGGAAGTCAAAGACGATGAACAAGTTGTTATTAGAATGAGGCCTCTACTTGAAAAGATCCTTAGATCTCATGATCTTCCCGTAAAGTGACCTCGGACTCTAAGTCTTTGAAAATTATACTAACTTTTTTTATATTTTCAATAGTGGCTTTAACCTCGATTTTCTCGTTTTCTTTAAGTTCCTTATTAATTGTAACCTCGTCATGGATTACTTTGGGGACTCTTTCTTGATCATACGTTAGCGTAGTTACCTCATAGTCAACCATCACCAGTCTGAGTAATACTTTTTTAGGACTATTGTTCATTATAACGATGTTATTTCTGTCTATCTTTACCGAAAAGACGCTCATCAGGTTATTTAGTATAAATAAAGTGTATTATAAGCCCGTCTATTTTAACAGTATCTGTTGACTAGTCTTAATTTGAGATAAATGGCTGGCGTAAATGATTTTATTAAGAACTGGAACGGAAAACAGGAGCCTACATTAGCTGAAAAGTTAAAGACAGCTTTCAAGCCACAACAACCATTACGTTATAAATTGGTTATGGCTAATTATAGGCTTAAGACTACTATAAGTAGGCTTGATGTTTATATATCTAAGCTTCAAGAGAGGGATAGGTCATTATTTGAAAAGGTAGTAGAAGCCCAGATCTCTAAGGACAATATGAGGGCTGCTATGTATGCTAATGAGATCGCTGAAATAAGGAAAATAACTAAGCAGTTATTAGCTACTCAAGTAGCACTAGAGCAAGTACAATTAAGGTTAGAAACAGTTACTGAGTTAGGTGACGTATTTAATTCCCTTGTGCCCGTAGTCGGAGTTATTAGGGAACTCAGGTATGCCATGAAAGGGGTTATGCCAGAGCTCTCTGTTGAGCTGGCTGATTTAGAAGAAGGGTTACAAGAAATAGTAATTGAAGCGGGAGAATTCAGCGGAACTGGAGTTGACTTCACCTCGACTTCCCCAGAGGCAAGAAAGATTTTAGAAGAAGCTACTATGGTTGCAGAACAGAGGATGAAAGAGAAGTTCCCATCTCTCCCATCTTTCGTGACTTCTGTAGCACAAAAATCCAATGAAGATCATAAATGAGAAATAAATTTGGTAATTAGATTTTTTCAAGGGTCAATAACATTTTTTAATGTATAAGTAAATATTTTAATGGGGAATATCGTGACTTCTTCGGTTATTGAAGGGGATCTTATACTTGACCTTAAGTCTATAAGGAAAGATATGCTTTCTCTAGCTGGAGGTAAAGGTGCTAATTTAGGTGAACTGATTGCATTTGGTATAAGAGTTCCTCCTGGTTTTGTTATTACATCAAACGCATATAAATACTTTATAGAATATAATAAATTAAAAGAGAAAATCAAGAACGTATTGGAAACAGAACCGGATGAAGAAAAAGCAAGTGAGAAAATTAAGTCATTAATTTTATCAGCTACCGTACCCAAAGATTTAGAGGAAACTATTTATGGAAATTATGATTCATTATCTAAATTAGTAGGTAAAGAAGTCTTAGTAGCAGTAAGGTCTTCAGCTACAGCTGAGGATATAGCCGAGGCAAGCTTTGCGGGCCAACAAGACACTTATTTGAATGTTTCACGTGCCGAACTATTGGATGCGGTAAAGAGAGTATGGGCAAGCTTATATACTGCAAGGGCAATTTCATATAGAAAAGCAAAAGGGATAGATCAGTTAAATATAGCTATGGCAGTAGTCGTCCAAAAAATGGTAAATTCTAGATCAGCTGGAGTTATGTTCACTTTACATCCTTCTACTGGGGATAGAAATTACATCGTAATCGAATCGAGTTGGGGTCTAGGTGAATCTGTAGTAGGAGGGAGAGTTACCCCGGACGAGGTTATAATTGAAAAATCTAGCCTAAAAATCGTAGAGAGGAGGCTTTCTCATAAGACCACAAAAATAGTCTATGACCAGTCTTCTCGCCAAAACAAAACTATACACCTATCGGGAGAGGAAGCCGATACGATGTCATTAAATGACGATGAAGCTATCGAGCTAGCTAAACTAGCTCTAAAAATAGAAGAACATTACGGTAGACCTATGGATATTGAATGGGCTATAGATGCTGATTTGAAGTTTCCTGATAACGTTTTCATAGTTCAAGCTAGGCCAGAAACGTACTGGAGTAATAAAGGTAAAGAAGAACAGAAAGAGAAGAAAGGAAGTTCTACGGGTAAGATCCTTACAAAAGGCATTCCTGCGAGCCCCGGTATCGTTGTCGGAAAAGCAAGGGTCTTATTAGATCTTAAAGACGCTAAAAACTTTCAGCAAGGCGAAATTCTAGTAACTAAAATGACAGATCCGGATTGGGTTCCAGTAATGAAGATAGCATCAGCTATAGTAACGGACGAGGGTGGTAGGACCAGTCACGCGGCAATAGTATCTAGAGAGCTCGGAATTCCTGCCGTAGTTGGGACAGGTAATGCTACTAAAGTCATTCAAGATGGGCAAGAAATAACAGTGGACGCTACAAGAGGAGTTATCTATGAAGGAAAAGTAGTCCACGAAGAAGCTGAGAAAGGCTCTTCTGTGCAAACTACTCATACCTCAGTCTCTGGGATATCACGTGATGTCTTACTTAGTTTATACCCAGTTACCGGGACTAAGATTTATATGAATCTGGGTCAGCCGGATGTTATACAAAAATACCTCGATCTTCCATTTGACGGGATAGGCTTAATGAGGATAGAGTTTATAGTTAGTGAATGGATTAAGTATCATCCTCTCTATCTTATAAAAATAGGAAAACCTGAAGAATTTGTTAATAAACTTGCCGAAGGAATTTCTATGGTAGCGTCGGCAATTTATCCGAGACCGGTAGTAGTGAGGTTCTCGGATTTCAAGTCTAACGAGTACAAAAGCCTTCAGGGCGGTAGTGAATTTGAACCAGACGAAAGAAATCCGATGATCGGGTGGAGAGGAGTTTCAAGATATATAAGTAAACAGTACGAACCAGCTTTTAGACTTGAGGTCAAGGCTATCCTTAAAGTCAGAGAGGAGATGGGGCTAAGTAATGTCTGGGTTATGTTCCCGTTCGTTAGGACTACATGGGAACTTAATAGAGCAATTAGGATCATGGAAGAAGAAGGACTACGAAGAAGTTCTGACTTTAAGGTCTGGATAATGGCAGAAGTTCCTTCAGTTATCGTGTTAGCCGATGAATTTTCTAAGATTGTTGACGGATTTAGTATAGGTAGTAATGACTTAGCTCAGTTAACTTTAGGAGTGGATAGGGACTCTGATCTCTTGGCTAGAATGGGTTATTATGACGAGAGAGATCCAGCTGTCCTGGAATCTATAAGGAGGCTTATACATACGGCTCATAAATACGGAAAGACTGTGTCGATCTGTGGGCAAGCACCTAGTGTATATCAAGAAGTAGTGGAATTCCTAGTGAAAGAGGGAATTGATAGTATCAGCGTGAACCCAGACGCGGTTGTAAGTACCAGACGTATGGTAGCTTCTGTTGAGCAGAAGATGTTATTACAAGGATTAAGAAAGAAATTAGAAGAGTGAATTTATAGACCTAGATAGTTAAATATTTTCCTTTTCTTCCTGATATTTTTTCCCAGCACTGTATACAATATCTTCTGGCCCCGTCAAAATGAGCAGTACAGTCTTGGCATATTATTTTGCCGCAATTTTCACACTTTCCTATAGATAAGTTCTTTCCACATATTTCACAAATACTCATCTCACATACTTTACAAATTAGTCTATCAAATAAGAAGTCCTCTGGACATACCTTTCTTCTACATATCCTACAAACAAAAACAGACGCGTTTTCTTCGCAAATATCACATTTCCAGGAACTTCTTAAACCACCTAAATGCCTCTTCATCATCTTTCGCCTGTACTGGAGGATGTTTAAAATAGAATGCCGAAAGTTCTACCAGAGGGCCGCTTAATTTTTTATCTAATGCTACTTTTACACCTCTTATTACGTCAACTAGGACTGCAGCACAATTTGACTTATCATCAACTTCCAGTGATGCTTCAATCTTTATTGGCATCCCTGCAAACCCACACCCCTTCACGTAAATATATGCTACTTTAGTGTTTCCAAGAAACGGGATATAATCAGAAGGACCTATTCTAATTTTACCTTCTTTTTCTAAGTACTCGTTATCTAAAGTACTTGTTACAGCCTTAGTTTTGCTTATTCTCTTGGAATGTAGTCTTTCTTCAGTTTTCATGTTCAGGAAATCTGTGTTTCCCCCAACGTTTAACTGGTAAGTCTCATCTACTTTTACTCCTCTGAGCCTAAATAATGATGTTAAAGTCCTATGTAAGATTGTAGCTCCTATTTGCCCTTTAATATCATCTCCGGCGATGGGCAGCCCTTTTTCTTTAAAAAGTCGTGGGAATTCACCAGTAGGGTCACTAGCTATAAAGACTGGTATAGCGTTAACAAAGGCAGTGCCAGCTTCTAATGAAGCTTTAGCGTAAGTTCTGCTAGCTATTTCGCTTCCAACCGGTAGCATATTTACTAAAATCTCAGCCCCACTATCTTTCAATTCTTGGATTACGTCCTCTATTTTTCCATCTATTGTAGGATTAAAGACATCTATCATGTGAGGTGCTACTCCATCAAATACGGGGCCTTTAGATACTTTAACGCCTTTTTTAGGCATCTCTACGATCTTAGGGGTTATATTTGGTTTTTCAAAGATTGCTTCGCTTATGTCTTTCCCGACTTTATTCTTAGATATGTCAAAAGCCGCTACAATTTCTATGTCCGTTACCCTATAGTTTCCGATAAGCGGTGTAATTAAGCCTTCGTAATAGTCCTCTCCTTTCTGTTTATAATACTCTATACCTTGTATAAGCATTGAGGCACAATTTCCTAGCCCGGCTATTGCTACTTTAATCATTGATTTTAAAATGAGAGAATATGGATAAAAATATATTGTGATGATAAGGAGAAATCAGATAGGTGAAGAAGTGGAGCGACACTGAGGTGATTGTAAATGTTAAAGCGGATGTATGTTAAAGTTTATGGCATGGTACAAGGAGTAGGGTTTAGGCGTTTCGTCCAAATTCATGCGGTTAGGTTAGGAGTTAAAGGGTATGCAAAAAACCTTCCTGACGGTACAGTAGAAGTTATAGGGGAAGGACATGAGGAGTCCTTGCAGAAACTCTTAGAGCAGATAAGACGGGGCCCTCCTTTAGCTAAAGTGGAAAAAGTGGACGTTAAATTTGAAGACTATAAAGGTGAGTTCGACACTTTTGATACCTATTAAAATTTTTAAATGTGGTAAGCTTTTATTGTATAAGGTGTTTTTGTTGCACCAATGGTAAACACTGATTTGATTCCAAAGTACTGGTATAATATAGTCCCAGATCTACCTAAGCCTTTACCTCCTCCAAGGGATCCTCCAGAAGCAGAGTTTTCTAGGATAGAGCTATTAAAGAAAATATTGCCAAAAGAAGTACTAAGACAGCAGTTTACTATAGAGAGGTTTATAAAGATACCTGAAGAGGTAAGGGATAGATACGAGGCAATAGGTAGACCAACTCCACTAATTAGGGCTAAAAGGTTAGAAGAGTATTTAGGTACTCCTGCAAAAATTTACTTTAAGTATGAAGGTGCCACTCCTACAGGGTCTCATAAGATAAATACTGCGATACCTCAGGCATATTTTGCTCATGAAGAAGGCGTAGAACATGTTGTCACCGAGACCGGTGCAGGACAGTGGGGTACTGCAGTAGCGTTAGCAGCATCAATGTATGATATGAACTCCACAATATTCATGGTAAAAGTAAGTTATGAGCAAAAGCCAATGAGAAAGACTATTATGGAACTTTACGGTGGGAATGTTTATGCTAGTCCTACAGACCTTACTGAATTCGGCAGAAAAGTCCTGAAAGAAAACCCAAACCACCCTGGCTCTTTAGGTATCGCGATGAGTGAAGCAATAGAATATGCACTAAACCACGGTTATAGATATTTAGTAGGTAGTGTTCTTGATGTAGTCCTTTTACACCAGTCAGTAATAGGTATGGAGGCTATTGCCCAATTAGAGGAATTAGGTGAAGAACCAGATGTATTAGTAGGATGCGTAGGGGGAGGTAGTAACTTCGGAGGTTTTGCTTATCCTTTTATAGGAGCCAAAAAGGGAAAGAAGTTTATAGCTGTAGGAGCAGCTGAAGTCCCTAAGTTTAGCACCGGTAGATACGAATACGACTTCCCCGACTCAGCTGGACTCTTACCCTTAGTTAAGATGATAACATTAGGTAAAGACTATGTGCCTCCGTCTATTTACGCTGGTGGACTAAGGTACCATGGAGTTGCACCGTCGTTAAGTTTACTTGTAAGGGAAAAAATGATTGAGTGGAAGGAATATGAAGAGGAACAGATATTCGAAGCAGCGAGGCTTGTGATGAAAACCCAAGGTATTGTACCAGCACCTGAAACCTCACATGCATTAAGGGCTGTAATTGACGAGGCATTAGAAGCTAAGAAAAATAACGAGAAGAAGGTGATAGTTGTTAACTTTAGCGGTCACGGATTGCTAGACCTAGGTAACTATGAATCAATTAAGAGGAGGATAGGGAATAAGAAATGAGGAGGATGTTAGTAACTTATATGACTTTAGGCTACCCTTCGTTAGACCCTTTTTATAATTTCATAGAGAAGAGCGTTGAACTGGGCACTGATATCCTTGAGATAGGTGTTCCTCCAAAATACGCTAAATATGACGGTCCTGTGATCAGGAAAAGCTATAAGGCTGTAACAAACTGGTTAAAAGATTACTACTCCGTATTGGCTGAAGTTAGAAAAAGAGTTTCGGTACCTATAGTAATTCTCACCTATTTAGAGGACTATGTAGATCAGTTGGACTCTTTCCTAGAGAAATTAAGAGAGATAGGTATCGATGGTATATTATTCCCTGATCTATTAATTGATTTCGTGGACGACTATGTATCTTACGTTAATGATATCAAAAAGCACGGGTTAAAAGCCGTACTTTTCACTGCACCTTCAGTACCTGATAACTTAATCCAAGAGGCTTCAAAGATTTCCGACCTTTTCCTCTACTACGGTGTTAGACCAACTACTGGGGTTATTATACCGGTTAGTGTTGACTCTTTAATTATACGTGTAAGAAACCTGGTTCAAAATAAACTAGTTGTAGGTTTTGGACTTAACGACTTCAACGATTTAAGAAAGGCACTAAGTGCTGGTGCTGACGGTGTGGCAATCGGGACAGCGTTTATTGAAGAAATTGAAAAGAATGGAATTGAAAGTGCATTAAAACTGGTAAAGGAAATTAGGGGGATCCTAGATGAATATAGCTAATTATCTACGAAAGTTAGTGTATGAAAAGGGCAGTCTAACCGAAACTGAAGCTGAGGAAATAGCTAATGCTATAATGAAAGGTGAAATTACCGAAATACAAAGCGCTGGGGTTCTGGTAGCTTTAGCTTCAAAGGGTGAAAGTTCTGAAGAAATAAGAGGATTTGCTAGAGCTATGAGAAACAACGCTATCAGGATAGATTTCCCTAACACTTTAGACACGGCTGGAACTGGTGGAGATGGGCTAAATACGCTGAATGTAAGTACTGCTACCGCGCTAGTCCTTAGCCAAGTTTTTCCGGTAGCAAAACATGGTAATAGGTCCGTGAGTAGTAAATCTGGAAGTGCTGACGTACTAGAAGAGTTAGGATATAAAATAACTGTAGAAAAAGATAAGGCTATAGAACTCTTAACTAAATCTAATTTTGTATTCTTATTCGCACCACTATATCACCCGGCTATGAAGAATGTTGCAAATGTCAGAAAGAATCTGGGGATACGTACGATATTTAATATCCTTGGCCCTCTTACCAATCCCGCTTCAGCTAGGTATCAAATGATGGGAGTTTTTTCTGAAAAGTTTATTGATAGGATAGCTGAGGCAGCTCAGGATCTCGACTACGAACGGATGTACCTCTATCACGGTGAACCTGGTATAGATGAAATAAGCCCACAAGGGGACACTATAATTTATGAGGTGAACAGACGTAAGATCGAGAGGTATAAGGTAAATTATACGGATTTTGGTATCAAGGAACCGGTTCCAATAGAAAAATTAAGAGTAGAGAGTACTCATGATTCTGCGGTTAAAATAATTAGGGGTTTATCAGGATTAGATAAGAACGTCAAGACCTTTATTGCAATTAATGTAAGTGTGGGGCTTAGGCTGTTGGGCAAGGTGACAGACTTTAGGGATGGATATGAATATGCTATTCAACTCATGGAAAGCTCTATAGGTCATATAGAAAAAATAATAGAATTGAACGGAAATATTGAAAGGTTTAGAGGACTGGTGAGTGAAGCTGGTAAAGGTTAAATTTTGCGGTATATCTCACGTCCAAGATGCAATAACTGCAGAAAAATTGGGAGCAGATTTTATAGGTGTAGTAGCTGATACGGTCAGCCCTCGATATGTTAAACATGAATTTGTAAAAATATTAAAAAACCACGTAACTAAGCCAGTAGTCATAGTTAAAGTAAATGGTACTATACAAAGGATTTTAAATGAAGGAAAAGAGGCAGATATAATACAAATACATAGAGTGTTAAGCGAAATAGAAATTGAAGAGTTACTTTCCTCGTCTATAAAGAATTTAATTCTGTACGTTCCTGCTTCGAGAGAATTTGAAGGGTACTTTAGACTGGTTATTTCAAGGACTAACTACATGATATTACTAGATAAAAACCCACAAAATAGGTTGGATTTATCTATTGCCGAAAAATGGCTTAAGGAATATTATAAAACGGGGATAGGGGGAGGAATAACCCCGCAAAATGTCAGAGAGTATCTTTACCTAGATCCTTACTGGATAGATATATCAAGCGGTATCGAAACCTACAAAGGTAAAAAGGATTCGAGTAAGATGGCCTTAATTTTGAAAGAGGTGAGAGAATGGAAGTATACCCGATAACTGCATTTGCTCAACCCAATGAGGTTTTTTCATGTATAAAAGAAGGAGAAGACATAGCAGCCTTATTAGAAAGCGGAAGTGGGCCACAGCATAAATCGAGGTTTAGCATAATAGCGTGGGGGAGAAAAGGATACTTAAAATTAAATAAAGATTCTAGCGACGGAGATATCAATACTACATTCTATGATCCCCTAGAAGTACTAGGGGAGTTTATAAAAAAAGCACCTTTGCTTTCATTGCCAGGTAAGTTTAAAGGGGGTATAATTGGCTACGTTAGTTACGATGCGATAAGGTACTGGGAGGTAATTAAGGATCTTAAACCAGAAATAGAAAACTGGCCTTATGGAGAATTCTTCATACCAGAAAATATTATAGTTTATGACCACGTTGAAGGGAAGGTATATGTTGAAGGTGAGTTGCGACTAAAGGACAATTGTTCTAGTTCAGGACAGTTAAAGTTCGAATTCTATGACGAATCTTTAGGGAAAACGGAATTTGAAAATAGTGTTTCAGAGATCTTGGATTATATAAAACGAGGCTATGCTTTCCAAGTCGTAATTTCTAGATTTTATAGGTATAGTTTTAAGGGTAATTTAGTGCATTTTTATAATGCATTAAGGAAGATAAACCCATCACCGTACATGTTCTATTTAAAGTTTGGCAACCGAGAAATAATAGGTTCAAGCCCAGAAACCCTATTCAGTGTCCAAGATGGCATAGTGGAAACATATCCGATAGCTGGTTCGAGACCGAGAGGTAGAACTGTTGAAGAAGACTTAGAGTTAGAGAGGGAGATGCTAGCGTCTGAAAAGGAAAGAGCAGAACATCTAATGTTAGTTGACTTAGCTAGAAATGATATAGGTAAAGTATGCTACATGGGTTCTGTTAAGGTCCCAGAATTAATGTATGTAGAAAAGTACAGTCATGTACAACATATTGTAAGTAAGGTCGTTGGGACCCTGAAGAGAAATAATACGTCATTTGATGTGCTTAAAGCTACGTTCCCAGCTGGGACTGTAAGCGGTGCCCCTAAGCCCATGGCTATGAATATCATTGAAATGCTTGAGCCATATAAGAGAGGACCTTATGCAGGTGGTGTAGGGTTCTTCTCGTCTAACGGTGATTCAGAATTTGCCATTACAATTAGAAGTGCTTTTGTAAATAATGACCTGTTCAGAATACAAGCAGGAGCAGGGATAGTATATGACTCAATTCCTGAAATGGAATATTATGAAACTGAACATAAAATGAAGGCATTGAAGGTCGCTATGGGGGTAGAGAGATGACAGACGTTACGTTAATAATAGATAATTATGACAGTTTCGTATATAATATTGCTCAGATAGTAGGAGAGTTAGGGACAATTCCTATAGTAATCAGGAATGATGAAATTAGTTTAAGAGGAGTAGAAAGAATAAACCCTGATAGGATTATAATCTCACCTGGACCCGGATCCCCGGATAAAAAGGAGGATATAGGGATAGTGATTGATGTGATAAAACAGTTGGGGAAGAGGATCCCTATCCTAGGTATCTGCTTAGGTCATCAAGCTATAGGGTATGCTTATGGTGCTAAAATAAGGAGAGCTAAAAAGATTTTTCATGGAAAAATAAGTAGAATAATCCATAATTCTTCTGTTATTATATACGATGGAATTCCTAAACAGTTTGAGGCTACCAGATACCACAGTCTAGTAATTGATGACGTAAAAGATCCCTTAATTATTGACGCCTATTCTGTCGAAGACAATGAAATAATGGGTGTTCACCATTCGGAATACAAGGTTTATGGTGTTCAATTTCATCCCGAGAGTGTAGGTACACCTTTTGGTAAAAGAATACTTTATAATTTCATTAATAAAGTCTAATCAGATGCCTAGATTTTTACAAGGTTGGTTAGGTGATGTAGTGAGGTTTTCACAGCAAAGACCAGAAATCTATAAGGTTAGGCAGAGGCCGATCTATTCTCTTAGGCAAAGTATACTTCATATCAAGGGTCACGGTAAGAACCCTATTATCGCGGAATATAAGAGGAAATCTCCCTCCGGTTTTAATATGGATCGAGATATTATAGAATATGTTAAATTTATGGAGTCTAATGGTGTTGCCGGGATAAGTGTTTTAACGGAGGAAAAATTTTTCGGCGGGAGCTACAAAGACCTAGAAGCTGTAACAAGGGCCGTACGTATACCGGTCTTAATGAAGGACTTTATAGTGACTGAAAAGCAGGTAAATTCAGCATACAGCTTAGGCGCAGACGTAATATTATTAATAGTCAGAGTTCTTACCGAAAGAGAGCTAGTTAGTCTCTATAAGTATGCTAAGAGTTACCACCTAGACGTCATAGTGGAAGTTACTAATGAAGAGGAAATAGAAATAGCAGTAAGAAATAACTTTGATATAATAGGTGTTAATTCACGTGACTTAGCGTCTCTGGATCTAAGTTTAGAAAAGACGAAGAGGTTGCTGAAATTAATTCCATCTGATAGATTGAAAATAGCTGAGAGTGGAATAAGATCTAGAGACGATATACAGCAATTGAAAGAAGCTGGAGCTGACGCATTTCTAATAGGAACTACACTGATGCAAGATCCGAATAAAATAAAGGAGTTAGTATAGGTGTATATTTTATGTTAGACAATTTTTCTGAGGCATCAATGGCTATAAGTGGCGAATCTACTCTAGTATATCAAGAGGTTGCAAGGAAGGTTCAGAGAGAGAAAGGCATAAGGGTTATAAATTTCGGAATAGGACAACCGGATTTACCTACCTTTAGAAAAATTAGGAACGCTGCAATAAAGGCTCTTGACGAAGGTTTTACAGGGTATACTTCAGCTTATGGTATAGATGAATTACGTGAAAAAATTGCTTCTCATGTTAATACACTATATCCTAACGGGAAGCCAGTTAAGAAAGAAGAGGTTATAATAACACCCGGTGCTAAAACAGCTCTGTATTTAGCTTTTCTCCTTTACGTTAACCCTGGAGATGAAGTAATAATATTTGACCCTTCATTTTATTCGTATGCAGAAGTAGTTAAAATGCTAGGTGGAAAGCCGGTTTATGTTAAGATGAAATGGGCGGAAGAGACAGGTTTCTCGTTAAACGTAAGTGAATTAGAAGATAAAATTTCGTCTAAAACTAAAATGATTGTATTAAATAACCCCCATAACCCTACAGGTATGGTCTTTGATCCGAAAGAAATAGAAAATATAATGGAATTAGCCAAAGAGAAAAGCATAATTTTACTTTCAGACGAAATTTATGATTATTTTGTGTACGATGGGCGGATGAAAAGTATTCTTGAAGACCCCGACTGGCGTGACTACGCGATCTACGTTAACGGCTTTAGTAAGACCTTCTCCATGACCGGTTGGAGATTAGGATATGTTATAGCCAAAGAGAAAATCACCAAAAAAATGGCTGAACTCGCTGCAAATATATATACATGCCCTACAAGTTTTGCGCAGAAAGGTGCCATTGCAGCATTTGACGCTTTCGATGAAGTGAAAGATATGATATCTCTATTTAGAAGAAGAAGGGACGTAATGTATGAAGAATTAAAGAAAAATAAGTGGATAAAAGTTCATAAAAGTCAAGGAGCTTTCTATATGTTCCCTTATATAGGAGAGATCCTTTCTAGGGCTAACATTCAGGTAAAAGATTTTGCGATAAAGTTGATCGAAGAAGCCGGAGTTACAACTATCCCCGGAGAGGTATTCCCTTTAGAAGTAGGAAAGAATTACTTAAGACTAAGTTTTGCAGTAGACGAAAACGATATAAGAGAAGGAGTAAGAAGGATTAACGAGTTTACAACAAGGCTGATGAAAGAAATAGTAGGCGAAAGATGAGCTAAACTCCCATGGGCTGATTTATTTTAGCATGGTGGTTATGTATAGCACTATCAGATTTTACCTTATCGTTTAAAGAAAATGAAAAGTTACTTTTTGATCACTGATATTAGCTCAGCTCTTATTTCTTCGCTTTCCGCGTATTCAATATTTTCTATTTTTAACGTTTTCTTTATATCATTTTCAATAGCCCTTATTTTCTCTATGTAATCTTTAGGACCATATAGTTTGACATTTATGATAGAAACTATTGACAGTTGATTCTGTATTTTAAGCGTCCTTATAGCAGAAGTAGTTCTCTTTATATATTCCCCTAGTTTCAGGATTTCAGCATCCTCTTCTATATCGTTTACCTCAGGCATCCTTTCTAGTAAAATGCTCATTTTATCTCCAAAGAGTCTGCTGTACATTTCTTCGGTGATATGAGGTGCCAGCGGGTGCAAAATTATTAGTAGTTCTCTGAATATTCTTTGGAGAGTATAGAGTGCTGACTGGTCTTCTTCAAATAGTCTGTGTTTGAGTAGTTCTAAGTATTCATCTGCGATGGTTTCCCAGAAATATGAGTATAATGATTCGACTACCGTATAAAAGTCGTAACTATTATATGCTGTAATTGCTTTCTCTACGAATTTCTTATGTTCTAATAAAATCCACTTGTCTATCGGATGAAAAGTCGAGGGCTTATTAAACTTTCTCTTACCTATAAATGCATAAGATAATCTTCCTGCGTTCCATAGTTTTTGTAATAGTAATTTCTTAGCTTTGACTGTCTCCCATTTAAACGGGAAATCGTCTCCGATCCTTGCATCTAATAGGGTTAACCTAATAGCGTCAGCACCAAATTCATCTACTCTGTCTAAGGGGTTTACTACATTTCCTTTACTTTTACTCATTCTAGTTCCGTCAGGTCCTAGTACTTGTCCGTTTACCAGGACCTCTTTGAAAGGCACGTTCCCTGTTAGCATGAGGGTTCTGAAAAAAGTATAGAATAACCACGTACGTATTATATCTGTCCCTTGTAACCTAATTGATGCCGGAAAAGTCTTTGAAAACCTTCCTTTATCCGTGTAAAAGCCTGTTAAATACACTACGGTTACGCTAGAGTCGATCCAGACGTCAGCTACATCCGTTACAGGTTTTAGGGGTAACCCGCATTTAGGACATTTATCTGTTGGTGGGTTTATTTTTGTTGGATCTACCGGGAGTTGCTCCTCCCTAGCTGGGACTAAGTGTCCGTTATCGCAATACCAAAAAGGTAATGGAGTACCGTATACCCTTTGCCTACTAATATTCCAGTCCCATTCTAGGCTATTTATCCAGTCCTCTAGGTAATGTGACATTCTGGATGGGATAAACTTCATCTTTTTGTATTCTTCTAGTAATTGGGGTTTGAATTGCAATGTCTTAATGTATATCTGTTTCTTTGTTAAGAATTCAATAGGGGAGAGACAATCGCTTCTTTCCGTGTGGGATAGAACATTATGCTTAATATTTTCTACTTTAACTAGATAACCTTGCTGTTTCAGCATTTCTACTATCTTTTTCCTAGCTTCCATTACTTTTAATCCGTCTAGAAGGCCATTAGTGTTTTTCATTCTACCTTTCTCGTCAACTAGCTCAGTTACGGGCAAATTATACATTAATTGCCACTTTATATCCTGGGGGTCACCATAGGTACTGATCATGACCGCGCCTGTACCAAACTCTTTTTCTACTGCTCTATCAGCTATGATTTTCACTTCTTTATTAAACAATGGAACTATGACAGTTTTCCCTACTAAATTTTTATATCTTTCATCCTCTGGGTGAACAGCTACTGCTTGTGTAGCCCCCAGTAATTCGGGCCTTGTAGTAGCGATTATTATGTCTCCTCCATCTTTAAGGGGAAATTTAATAAATGCTAGGATTCCGTCTTTTTCTAAATATCCTACCTCACTTTGAGCTAGTGCCGTCTCACACTTAGGGCACCAATACACGGGGCCTTCTCTCATTTCTATTAAACCGTTCTCGAACATTTGAAGCAAACTTTTCTGTATTACTTTTCTGTATTTTTCTTCGTATGTCCTATACTCAAATCTTTCCCATTCTGGTCTATAACCAAGTCTTATCATTGCTTCCTTCATTCTCTTTATCATTTCTTCAGTCCATTCTATGCATTTTTTGAGAAAAAGTTCCCTGTTATCTTTGGGTATTCCAAGCTTATATTGGACTTTTAGTTCTGTAGGAAGTCCTTGCGTGTCCCAACCTTGAGGTAAAAGTACGTTATATCCTTGAAGTCTCCTAAACCTTCCTATTGTATCTGCTATTGAGACCCAGTAAGCGTGTCCCATGTGAAGTTCTCCGCTTGTGAAAGGGGGAGGAGTATCAATAATAAATGTCGGGGAGCTATCATCTTCGTCTCTAAATCTAAATACTCTTTCCCAGAATTCTTGGCTCAACCAAATTTTTTGCCATTTAAGTTCTATTGATTTAGGGTCATAGTGTTTAGGCCATTCCTCCATCTTTTTATTAATCTCATCCTGCGTTAGCATTGTTTCACCCAATATATCACTAGTTTATAAGGTATGAGGTTAAAAACTGTTGGAAATGAAGATTGCAATTATAGGTGGTGGAGTATCAGGTTCTCTACTTGGATACTTATTAAGGACTAAAACTAACCACGAAGTTGAACTTTTTGACGTAGTTAGTAACTATGTTAAGCCATGCGGTGATATAGTTCCTAATGTATTTTCTCCTCCTTATCCTTGGGAAGTCAAATTTAACATAAAGAGATTTGCTTTCTACGTAGATGGAGAAAGAGTATATGATGTACAATACAAGCATACTAAGTGGTTAGTTATCGATAAGTGGAAGTGGATCAATGAAATGAGGAAAAGTCTTGGATTTAACCATGTTAACAATTTCAGAAAAAGTGAGTTCGACCTTGTGATAGACTCTAAAGGTCCTTACGATATGGATAGAGATGTTGTATACACGACTAGGGCTATTATCAAAACAGACAAGTTCACCGATGAGGCAATTTTCGAATTTAATACTAAGTATACAGGGTTTTATTGGGTTTTCCCAGCCGAAGAAGGCCTACTTAATGTGGGGGCCGGTTTTATAGAGCATAAGAATTCCAAAGAACTGTTGCTAAGTTATATGAAAGAAAGGATAGGGCATTTTGAGATAACTGATCTAAGAGGTGCACCCATTTCTATTTCACCAGTGAAAAATAAATCGGGAAGAATAGGAGAGGCTAGGGGTTTAGTTTTTCCCTTAAGCGGTGAAGGGATTCGGCCTTCCGCGATATCAGCTATAAAAGCTTTTGAGGCTATAAACTATGATCCAGCCCACTTTGACATCAAACTGGAATCCGATCTCAGACCTTTAGAGAAAAGTGTAATGCTACAATATAAGATCCTTTCACTTTACAGAGCTAGCGGTTTACCCCTTAGAAAAGGTCTTTTAAAATTCTTGTTTAAGAATGATATTTTGATAGATGCGTATCTTGAAGATAAATTAACTCCAGAAGGTATAATTGAGTCAGCGAGGTTTGTTAAAAGTGGAGGTTTACTTAGAAAATAGTAAAAGTAAAACCGGTAAGCATGCAATTAGGACTCTAATCTTTGAGGTAAAGAATAACGAGCTTGTTGAGTTTAAGAATTTTCAGGTAAAAAATAAGCTTCCACCAACTTATAGAGTGGGTGAAAAGGACGTAATAGTTGTACCTGATAAGGGTATTTTCATTCACCTAGTATTTATAAAAAATATTAAGAATAAAGTAAGAGGTAAAGTAAAAGTATACAAGGACGGACATATCGTTTCTGAAATGAATTATAGGAAGTTAAAGCTTAAGCTGGTGAACGGTGATCAGTCGTATATCGAGCAAGTGAAAGCTCTCTTTGAAAAGCTGAAGATCCCAGTTAAGGGTGTAAACACTAAACTCAAGTAGGTGAAGGTAATTGTTTGAGTTAGAATATGTGGTTCTACCCTCCGATCCCTCTAATGTTCTAAGGAGTACATACGCCTTGGAGTTGATAGAAAAAGATCTAAGAGAGGTATGTAATGTCGTAAAAGCTGGGGCTTCTCTACTTTGTGCGCCTTCGACAGATACATTGATCGTAGTTTTCACCTCTTTTAATGAGGGGCGGCAACTAAATATTCATATTAAGGCTCAATCTATTAACTCTCAATCTCTAGTTAACCTATTGTCTAAAATAGGCTCAAGGCTTAGAGAACAAGGTTATGTAATGACCTTGGCTACGTCCTCAAGCATTTTTAAGTAAACTTGTTTTAATTGTTCATCTTCTGCTATTTCCTTCTTTAACTCCGCTACAATATTACATAAATATGTGTGTATTCTTGATTTGCATACTATACCTCTAACTATCTTGTAATCATTATTTTCAACGTTTAGCTCTACATAACTTATATTATTCACGTTGTGTAGCACTTTTAGATTTTCTTGGTTTTTTATAATAAGTTCTGTATCTGCGTAAAAAATATTTCCTATTACTACAAGTTCTTTGTTATCTAACAAGATTTTTCTAAACTGGTTGGACAAGTTCACTCCCACAATAAGGGCACTTATACTTCAACCCCCTTGCATCGGCCTCGCAGAAATAAGCCCTATATTTCTTCTCACATTTAGGGCATTTATACACAATATCAGTTCCCATTCTTAGTTTCCTGTTACATATTCTACAGTATACTTGTACCCAGCCTATATGTCCGTAAGCGGTACTTCCTCTCCCTTTAATACTCATGCGATATACTACCTTTTCCCATATATTTATATTTATCGTGAGGATGAGGTGTTACCTTCTTCCGCAAAGAGTAATTATTATTAGGAGAAGACTATAAATATATTAGGAATTAGAAGTGCAGGCAGTTGTCTCTTACTATAAAATAGAACCTATTGAACTCATACCGGGTTTAATTGGGTACAAAGTTATCAAAGAAAAAGAGGATAATATAGATATAAAAAGCGAAGACGAAGCAGAAAAAATTTCTCCTCAAGACAGTGTCTATGCAATAGTCGTTTCATCCGATAGGTTTAAAGCTACGAACGCTCCAAGTGCAATCAGATATACTTTACCCGAACCTCTAAAGATACTGAGGATAGGTTATCCTAAAGATGCTCAAAATCCTGACGCAGTTTCTATGGAATATATAACGTTTTTTGATAAGGATTATAGGTTGATAGGGCTAGATATAACAGAGAAGTTTGACAAACCCTTTGTAATATTGGACTTTGAAAATGGGTTCACTAAAGTGGTTTCTAAAGGGGAAATCAATTCTAAGCCTAAAGGTACAAAAGAAATGCCAACTACTAAAAAGGCTAATAAGAAAGTTAAAAGCAAGAAAAAGAAGAGTGGTAAGAGAACTGGTTCGAGACAAAAAGCTAAGAGCAAGAGTACTAGAAAGAGCTGACGAATTTTTATTAAATAATAGATCTGGGGAAGAAGTCTGGTTTAGAGAACTAGTTTTATGTTTACTTACCTCCAACTCTTCTTTTATATCCTCTTATAAAGCCTTAGTCGAATTATATTCATACGATATAACTACATTAAGTAAAGATAAAATTTCCTCTATTCTTAAGAATTCAGGATATAGATTTTATAATCTTAAGGCAATATATATTAAGCGGGCAATAGATACTTATTATGGAAAACTTAAAAGCATTGTAAAACCTATAGCAGACATTGATCAAATAAGCGCGAGAGAATTTCTAGTATCTAATGTGAAAGGCTTAGGATACAAAGAATCAAGCCATTTCCTCCGTAATGTAGGTTACTTTGATCTTGCAATAGTGGACAGACATATCTTAAAATTTGTAAATAATTATTTGTATGTTAACATTAAAAAAGTAGACAGTAAAAGGAGGTACTTATTGGTAGAGGGTTTATTAAAAGCTCTAGCATCATCTTTAAATATGCAAGTAGGGTTGCTTGATCTCTTTATATTTTTTAAGCAAACTCAAACTCTCGTAAAATAAAATAAAAAAATATAAAAGTAAGAATTTGACGTATAATTTGAGGGTAAAAATGCAACTAAGCAAAAGTCCTTTGAATGTGCCTAAAGGCATTCAAGATTATTTAACAACAATCGTGTTCTGTGCTTTTTCTTCATCATCTTCATCATCATGTTAAAGAGCTAATTCTTTAAATTGTCCTAAGGGTGACGATTATGCCTTCCGTTAAAGTATTAATTACAGATCCGATTAATGAAATACTAATTAAAACTCTTAAAGAGAAAGGAGCAGATGTAGATTATAAACCAGAAATAGAAAGGAAAGAACTTCTTGGTATAATTGAAAACTATGATGTATTAGTAGTAAGAAGTAGGACCAAAGTAGATAAGGAAGTAATAGAAAGAGGGAAGAACCTGAAGATCATCGCAAGAGCTGGGATAGGATTGGATAACATCGACACTGATGAAACTGATAAAAGGGGGATTAAAGTAGTTTATGCACCGGGTGCATCTACAGATTCTGCAGTGGAGTTAACTATTGGTCTAATGATAGCAGCGGCTAGAAAGATGCACACTGGGATGAACCTTGCGAAATCAGGTATATTCAAAAAGATAGAGGGCATAGAATTAGCGGGTAAAACCATAGGTATAATTGGTTATGGTAGAATAGGAACTAAGGTAGGATTAATTGCAAATGCTATGGGAATGAGAGTTTTAGCTTATGACGTGATAGATATCAAGGAAAAGGCTGAAAAGCTCAATGCTAAAGCCGTAACACTAGACGAGCTAGTAAAAGAGTCGGATGTTATAAGTATACACGTTACGGTAGGTAAAAACGCAAAACCTATATTAGATAGAGATAAATTTGAAAAAATGAAAAATAATGTAATAATCGTGAACACGAGTAGGGCAGTATCAGTTGACGGTAAAGCTTTACTAGACTACATAAAGTCTGGAAAAGTTTATGCATACGCAACAGACGTTTTTTGGAACGAGCCACCAAAAGAAGAATGGGAATTAGAGCTACTGAAACACGAAAGAGTTATAGTTACTCCTCATATAGGCGCTCAAACTAAAGAGGCCCAACAGAGGGTTGCGGAAATGACATTACAAAACTTATTGACAGCTATGAAAGAGCTGGGGTTGATATAAGATGTTACTTATTCCGGGACCAGTGGAGGTTCCTAAAAGCGTAAAGGAAGCATCTACGTTAGTGATTAACCATAGAAGCGATAAATTTAGAGAAATAGTCAAAAACCTAGAAATTTTAATGAACGAACATTTTAGCTCTAAAAGAGTTGCCTTATTGACAGGTTCTGGTACTCTAGCCGTAGAAGCTATGGTATACTCTCTAATAAAAAGAGGAGAGAAAGTCATTACTTTTCCATACGGGGAATTTGGAAACAGACTCCTTGATTCATTAAGAAGAAGAGGTGCTAACGTAGTAAGTTACGAGAAACCCTTAGGCGAAGCCTTTACGGTCGACGAGATAAAAGAAGCAATAGATAATAATAAAGACGCAACGACAGTAGCTCTAGTCCATAATGAGACAAGTACTGGGATCGCATTCAGGAATATGGAAGATATTGCTCATGCGGTAAAAAGTAAGGGTCTAAAGCTACTTGTCGATTCAGTATCAGGTTTTGCTGCATATAAACTACTCGTGAATGAGTGGAAAATAGACGCTGTAGCTACCGGTAGCCAAAAAGCACTAGCCTCCGTCCCTGGTCTGGGCTTCGTTGCTTTATCTCAGGACGGGATAAATGAACTTGTTAAAGAAGAAGTCCCAGCTTACCTAGATATTTCATTATATTTGAAGTTCCAAGATAAGTTTGAAACGCCGTTTACTCCAGCTGTAGGTGTGTTCAATGCTACTCTAAGAGCTGCAGAGTTATTGAAGATGGAAGGTATTGAAAACAGGTGGAGAAGGCATGAATCTTGTGCACGTTTTATAAGGAGTGTAGCCAGTTATCTAGGTTTTTCACTGTTTGGTAATGAAAGTAATTTTTCAAATACTGTAGTAGCTGCAGCACCTCCAATAAAGGATCTAAGGGCTAAGCTCAAGGAATTTAAGATAGAGATCTCACCTGGAATAGGAGAGTTAAAAGAGAAAATAGTGAGATTCGGCTTATTAGGGGTAGTAGACGATAGGGCTGTTATGAAGTTAGCTAACGCTCTAGGAACTATATTTAACTCAGAGATCCCGTTTACCCCTCCGCCAGAATGTAAGTTACCAGAGTTCTTAGCTAAAGAGGTAAACTGGGATTAAGCGTTAGATTTTTTTCTTACTCATTGAGTGTGAATGGTAATGAGTATTAGTAAAATTAACAAGATTTTTGAGGAGAGTTGGAAGGGAAGGTTAACAAAGTATGAAATTGCGAGAATTATAAGCGCGAGGGCATTACAACTTGCAATGGGTGCACAACCTTTAATTGACACTTCCAACTTACCTTATGATGATGTTATCAGCATTGCAGAAGAAGAGTTAAAGAAGGGTGTATTACCTATTACTATTAGGCGTATTTATCCTAATGGTAAGACAGAACTAGTATCAATTAGAAAGATAGAATAGATATGGTCTGTAAACCTAAAGAGTACACATTAATCATTGCTGAAAAAAGTAAGGCAGCTAAGAAAATAGCTGAAGCTTTATCGACTAAACCACAAGTATGTAAGCAGTTCTCCGTAACATATTGGGTCGTCAACTATGACAGAAATCAGTTGATCATTGCACCTGCAGCAGGTCACCTCTTTAATTTACATGGTAATTCAGGTTTTCCAGTTTTTTCAATGGAATGGAAGCCACTGTGGTACATCGATAGTTCTTCTAGGTATACAAAGAAATATTATGAATTGTTCAAAGCTCTGTCTTCAAGTGCAAAAGAATTTGTGAATGCTTGCGACTTCGACATAGAAGGTTCGGTGATAGGTTATATAATAATTAAATTCTTTGGGGATGAGAAAAAAGCCAAAAGGATGAAGTTTTCTGCTCTAACTAGAGAAGATATAAGACGAGCGTTTGCCCACTTGGAGCCCTTAGATTATAACATGATAAGTGCTGGAATAGCAAGGCATAAGGTAGACTGGTTATGGGGTATAAATGTAAGTAGGGCTTTGATGAACGCTATTAAAGAGGTTACGAGTAAGAAAGTGGTTTTAAGTGCAGGAAGGGTTCAAAGTCCCACGTTAATCCATGTTGTTAATACTACTGTAGATAGAGAGACCTATGTCCCTCTTCCTTACTATACTATAAGCGTTGAGGCAGTAATTAACAAAAGAAAAATTAAGTTTACGTTAGACAAGGTTTTTGAGAGTAAGGAAGAGGCACAAAAATTCGCTGAAAAAATACGTTCTGATCAGATTATAGTAAAGGAAGTAAACTATGAGGAAAGGAATCTAATTCGTCCTCCCCCTTTTAACCTCGGAGATCTTCAAGTTGAAGCGGGACGAGTATTAGGCCTTTCACCTTATTATACTGAAAGGCTTGCAGAGGAGCTCTACTTGGACGGACTAATTAGTTATCCGAGGACAAATAGCCAGAAAATACCCGCGACTGTGAATATTGATCAAATAGTCCAAGAGTTAGAAAAAAATAACTTTGCTAGCCTAGTAAAAACTGTGAAAAATATTACTAAGAAGGAAAGGGGGTTTAAAGTAAGACAAGGCGAAAAGGAAGACCCTGCACACCCCGCTATATACCCTACCGGGGAAAAAGCTAAGGGATTACAACTTAAAACGTACAAATTATATGAGTTAATTGTAAGGAGGTTCTTAGCCAGTATTTCAGCGGATGCTAGAGTTAAAGATCAACACGTTGTCCTCGCATTTAAAAACACTGAATTCAAAGCTAAACTTTCGTTCCAGAAAGTTGAGTTCAAGGGATGGTTACTAGTTTATCCCTATCGTAAAGTTACAGATGAAGAATTTTTAGATACAAAAGAGGGGGAAATCGGGAGAATAACAAAAGTTTCAGTATCTATGAAAATGTCGAAACCTTCACAAGGTAGGTTAACTAAAATTGATTTGCTGAAATGGATGGAGAGCTCTAACCTAGGGACCGAGGCTACTAGGGGTAGAATAATAGAAACTCTATTCGATAGGAAATATTTAGAGAAAAAGGGTACTTATATAGTTCCTACCTACTTAGGGATAACGGTAGCAGAAGTTCTAGATCAGTATTTTAATGAACTAACAGATATTTCGCTAACTAAGAAAATGGAAGAGAAACTCAACGCGATCATAGACGGTAAAGCAAAAGAACAAGAGGTAATCGATGATACCGTTAAAATGTTAGAACAATACTTGGATAAGTACCAGGAAGTTAAAAAGCCTATAGGAGAGAAGTTAGGAGGAGTATTAGGACTTGTTAGATATACCCAATGTAAGGTATGTAGATTAGAAGCTACCGGTTCAAACGGTTTATGCAAGTATCACGAGACCGCTCTCAAGAAGTTAAGAGAGTCTTTGACAGTATGGAAAGAAAGAAGCGGGTTATCAGAAACAGTTATAATAAAGAAAATATCTGCCTCATCCTCAACGGGTAAATATGTTAAGGAAATTATACAAAAAGGGTGGATCCAATAAAGAAAATCAGCTACCTCAGGGTTTCATAACTCACCGGTCGCGCTGGCATGACTTACATCATCTGAAAGTTTATTTGAACTTAGGATAATAAAGTTAAGTCGTATAAAGCTAAATTGTGAAACTAAGGTAAATATTCAGATTTTATATATAAGTACAATCTCCACTCCTAAAAATAAGCTAACTTTTCTCATGACGGGTAGTATTGGCTACAAGCTATTAAACTCCTTTTGAGTATCTAATCTACAATGAGGGAAATTAGTTTAGACGAGTACCTTAAATTATGGAGAGAAAGTATAGAAAGACCGGAGGAATTTTGGGACAGTATAGCTAAAGAGCTAATTTGGTTTAAGCCATATACTAAAGTCCTTGATTATAAATCACCGGATAACTATAGGTGGTTCGTTAATGGCGAAATAAATATTGCTTATAATGCTTTAGACAGATGGGTTAAACAAGGTAGAGGGGACAAGGTAGCTATCCTGTGGTTAAATGAATTCCAACAGGAGAAAAAGTATACCTATTCACAGCTTTACGACTTAACTCTAAAGATCGCTTCGTTTATCAGACAGTACGCTTCTAACCGCGATACTGTTCTATTGTACATGCCCATGGTAGTAGAAGCAGGTGCAGTGATGTTAGGATCAGCCAGGGCAGGTACTATACATACTGTAGTGTTCTCCGGGTTCGGTGTAAAAGCCTTAGCTGAGAGGATTAAAAGCGCGAGGCCGAAGATAATATTTACAGCCGACGTTACGTACAGAAGAGGAAGGAGTATAGAGCTAAAGAAGGTAGTAGATGAGGCAATAAAAGAGAGCCAAGTACAAGTCGAAAAAGTAGTGGTTTTAAATAGAGAAGGAAAATCAGACTTTAAGGAGAATAGAGATATCGATTTCAGTGAACTAAGTAAAATAAATACATCGCAAGAAATCGCTAAAACTTCCTCAGAAGACCCTCTGTTTATCTTGTATACATCAGGTACTACGGGAAGACCTAAAGGGATAGTCCATGCAATGGGTTCTTATACAGTTTGGGACTATGCTCATGTTAAATGGCTCTATGATTTTTCAGGTAATAAAAAGCTTTTAACCACAGCCGATTTGGGATGGATTAACGGGCATTCTTACAGTCTATACGGTGTACTGCTAAATTACGGAACTTCTATATGGTATGAAGGTGTATTAGACTACCCTCACCCCGGAGTTATGTGGGAAATAATCGAAAAATACCGGGTCGAGTATGTATGGACAGCTCCTACATTGATTAAGATGTTAATGAAATACGGTGATGAACATGTAAATAAGTTCGATACGAGTAGCTTAGAAATTTTTGTAACGGCTGGCGAAAGCCTAGGAATTGAAGCTCTGAACTGGCTGAGAAATAATGTAAAAGCTGAGAAGATTTTCGAAGTATGGGGTCAGACAGAAAATTCAGGATACATAGCTTCGCCAGGCGGATCTTACTACGGTTTTGTCGAGATTAAAGACGGGAGTGTAGGTTTACCTTTACCTTCAATTAAAATAAAGATAGTTGATGATGGAGGAAACGAGTTACCTAGCAGGAAAGCAGGGAATATAATAGTCGTAACACCATCCCCAGCTTTTATGATAGGGTTATGGAATGACGAGAGATATGAGAAATATTATACTAGGTTTAAATACTATGAGACAGGTGATTACGGATATCTAGATGAAGACGGGTACTTATACATACTTGGTAGGAGTGACGATGTATTAAAAATCGCAGGGCATAGGATAGGTGTTGCAGAGATCGAAAACGCCGCCTATATCCCTGAGGTAGCAGAAGTAGCAGTCGTAGGGGTACCGGACACAATAAGGGGTGAGATAGCAATCATATTTGCCGTACCCAGGGAAGGAGTAAAAGACCTCGTTGAAGTTAAGCAAAAAATCCTCGATAGCGTCAAGAGAAATCTAGGAGCTATCGCAGTGGTCAAAGATGTAGTGTTTGTTAACAAATTACCCCATACTAGAACTGGAAAAATAATGAGGAGGGTATTAAAGTCGTTAGCGACTGGTAAAGATATCGGAGATATATCGTCGTTAGAAGATGAAGCTAGCGTAGAAGAGGCTAAAAGAGCGTTATCGGAAATTAAAGTGGTGGACAAGTTTGAGTAAGCTAATGAGTTTAAAGGATGCCGTAAACTTAGTACGAGATGGAAGTTCTATCACGATCAGCGGGATGTCCTTTCACAGAAACCCTATGTCGTTTATTTATGAGCTCATTAGGAGCGGTAAAAAAGACCTTTATTTCATAGACAGGGAACCCGGGTTCGGGTTAGAGGTACTGCTTAAGCACGGTGTAGTAAGTAGGGTAAGAGCCGCTATGGCTACGTTAGAATGGTTCGGTATCCCACCTTATTTCAGAAAAATGATAGAAAATAAAGATGTGGAATTTTTAGAGGATACTTGCGGCGCCTTTATCGCAGGGATAAGAGCTGGAGCTTTCGGGCTTTCTTTTATGCCTGTAAAGGGTATAATAGGCTCGGACTTGGTCAAGATCCACGAAAAAGCAGGTGATTGGAAATTATCTAGAGACCCTTTCTCAGGTGAAGAGATTATCTTGGTCAAGGCAATAGTCCCAGATGTGGCAGTGATCCACGTACATAGAGCTGATGAAGAAGGAAATAGTGAAATTTTAGGCCCCATTTATGAGGACGAGTATAAGGCTAAGGCCGCTAAGGTCACTATTATAACTGCAGAAGAAATAGTGAATAGAAACTACTTTTACGGTAGGAGGCCTACGATTAACGGGGAGTATGTCGCTGCTGTAGTCCACTCGCCTAGAGGTGCAGAGCCTACTAGTATGTTCGGGCTATATGACGTGGACTGGGAAAGGGTTATAGAGGAATTACAACCGATTTAACTATAGAAGTGCGTCCCGTAAGTTATGTGGGTCCATATTTCTGATAAACTCTTTTTCGCTACTGGAGAGACTAATTTGTTTGAGGTTAGGCGAGGCTACAACTTTAAAACCCGTATTTAAAATAATATCGTCTACTGTGGTATTCTCATAAATCGAATCTATAAACCACATCTGTTTTTCTCTGTCGAGTTTTATAACGCCTAGGTTGGTAACTATAATAACATTATTTTTTGCATATTTCGCCGTACCCGTAATAAAGTCTACTCGTTCGACTAATGACCTTTTAGAGTGTTTTAGATTCCATAGGATAGCTTTCTTGACCAGAGGTAAAATAAAAGCTGTCGCTGCTCCACCTGTCAATCTTACTTTAGGGTTATAGTAGTCTCCTATCACTGATAGGTTGACGTTAGCCTCTTTGTCTATTTGTACTGGTCCTAAAAACATTACATCAAGCTTGCCTTTTTGAGCTAAGTCAAAAGCATCTGCCGTGATAATTACCGGGGTTTCGGAAACCATAAATGGGTTTCCCGTGGACGGGCTTACCTCTACAGACTTAGGATTATCGGCTTCTGCTACCCCTATTATTTTTATTTTTTTACCATACAGATCCCTTGCCATAAAAGACCCAATTAGAGCTGGTATAGAGTTTAACCCTACATACACAAGCTCGTTATCTTCAATTTGTAAAGCAATAGCTTTTATTACATAATCTACTTGACTCATTAGTAATATACATGCTTATATCGGTAATTAAATCCACTACTAAAAAAGGATATAAGAGCTTATTCCTACAAAAACTCCAAAATTTGCTGTATGTAGTATCTAAAGTATTTTTAACTCAGGGTGACTATGTCCATAAAACCATGTGAAACTCGAGTATGTTGTAGACAATCTTACTATCTTACAACCACAAATCCTAGTCTGTTGTGGATTATATAGTAGCTTTGAGACCTAATAACATATACTTATTAATCGTCTAAAGTGCAACGGATCCTCTAAGACAGCTTAGCCCGCTATAAAGAAGGTATTCCGCTCTACAAATCTGGGTTATAAAATATAATTCAGAGAATAAGTTTGATATCGCCAAATAGATTGAAAAAAGAAAATTAGGAAATAATGGTTATTAAGTGAATACTTTTTAATTTAATTCCATAAAATTCCTAAAAGTATCTAAATTCTGATTTTCCTCAGTTCGAGCATGTATAGTTTATTGTAATATTTTTATATTAACTTTTTATGTAATTTCAGTTTTTAACCCTGTTAATTAATTATCTCCAAGATTTTAAAAAATCTACTTATATTTTTCGAATTAGAATATAAATTTTGACAGTGAAAAGAAATGATAACACTTACAGCTCCTCTATGGGTTGGGATTTTAATAGGATTTATAATAGGAGCAGCAGCTGAAGCTTGGGGAATAGGTAATCCAGAAACCCTGATCAGGTTGGCAAAATGGGAAGACAGGCTGTTTGTAGATTGTATATTATTAGGCGTCGCGATTGCTACACCAGTAATGTACGGTCTTTACGCCGCAGGAGTAGGGTTCCATTGGTCTCCTAAGGCATTATATCTTATCGGTGTTGGGTTGGGTGGGCTTCTATTTGGAGTAGGTCTTGCGATATCCGGCTACTTCCCCGGCTCAACATGGATGGCGTTAGGAGAAGGAAGAAGAGACGCGATCTATGCTATTTTTGGTGGGCTTGCAGGAGCTGCAGCATGGACTATACTTTTTCAAACACCTGCTGGGCAATGGTTAGTTAGCACGTTAAATTTCGGGAGTCAAGTTATAGGTGCTACACATCCAGCAGGCAAAGAATATTTAATTCCATGGGGTGGATTAACATCTCTAGACTTATTTGGTATATCACTACTCTACGCTGGAATATTATTCGTAATAGCTTACTTCATGCCCAGATATAAGGGAGGACAGCATAGCTGTTTAAGGTCGGCTTTAAGTAAAGAGTCATTAACCGATTTCGAGAAAGGTAAGAGACTTGATACTGCAATGTATCTAACTTACGGTGGTTTACCTTACGGCGAGAAGTCAATTGCAAAGAAATTAAACGAGTATTGGGCTGTAGAAAGTAATGTGACAAAATTCTATATGATAAGTATAGGCGGAATTGTAGGCCTAACGGTAGTGGCTGAAATGTTTATGCACCAGATTTTCGGAGAATCTACCACCTACTCATGGATGGCAGGCTATATATTTCTGCCAGACTTTAAGTACAGCCAGATAGTCTTCAAAGGGATTGGTTGGGAGCCTTTTAGTGATATAGGAACATTATTAGGTTCCTTCTTTGCTGCTACCTTTCTTACAAGAAGGTTTACAGCTTTTAGAAAGAACATACCGCTAAGCTGGCAAAAAAGGTTCGGAAATAATGAGGGAATAAGAGCTCTTGGCTCATTCGGAGGTACAGCAATAATGATGTTCGGTGCTAGGATGGCTAACGGATGTGCATCTGGACATATATTGAGCGGATTATTGCAGATGTCACTTAGCGGCTGGGAGTTCTTAATTGCTGTAGTGGTTGGAATGTTAGTTACTGCAAGAATAGTCTATGGTGAGGGGTGAAATACCATGGCAATTAATACGGATGAGAAAAGGTTAGAACAGCTTGATAAGACATTTAAAATAATATTTCTGATAGGCTTAATTCTAATATTTGTCATAGCAGCAGCGGAAACTAGTAATTACCAAGGATTTTCACCTACCCCATCTCAAATTGCTACAGTAGGATATATCGTGGTTGTTTTATTAATAGTTGCAGGAGTAATATACAGTCAATTCCCCCCATCCGTGTTAGGTAAGCCTATAAAGGGAGAATAGGCATAATCTTCCTAAGTTAAGACTGATTTTTTCATATTATCCTTCTCCTTTTTATCTATCTGAAAAGGATATATGTGTATGTTAGGCAAAAGGATTTTTGAGCTAGGTGAGGCAATCCATGGTTCACAGAAAGAAAAAACAATACTAAATCTCATAAAGGAGTACCTTTCAACTAGGTACACTAACTATAAAGAATATCAGATAAAAACAAAAGAATGGAGAATAGAAGAATTCAGCTTTCGTGTTAACGGTAGTGAGGTTAGGGCTAGTCTTTTACCTTATACCAGCGGATACGTGAAAGGAGAGGTGGGTAAGGAAATAGCTTTCAGTACTATGCCGGAACACCCTTTCCTAGTATCGTCCGTCCACGAAGAAAACTCAAAATCCTATCAAGCATCAGTGTTTTATGATCAAGGTAAATTAAGGCGGATCGGTGTTAAGGGAGAGAAGCCTGCACTATTTAGCTCAGTTCCGCTAAAACAAGGGGATAAAGTCGAAATATATGCAGAAGGTAGTCTTATCGAGACGACATCATATAATCTAGAATTTACACTTCAAGAAGGAGAGGATTATGTTATAATCGGTGCCCATGTAGACCATTGGTTAAGCGGCTATCATGATAATATATTCTCTATAGACTTTCTTTCCTCTCTTAATTTTCCTAATCTGAAGCACGGTCTAAAGCTCATTTTCTTTTCATCCGAAGAAGGACCTAGGTGCTGTAACGGCTCTTTTCAGCATCCTAAAGATGATGTTTTTATTATGATCTCTTTAGATGCACTTTTCCCTAATCGCGTGGTATTTTCTGCAACTCCGGATCTCTGGGAGCTTTCACGGTTTTTTAATGTAAAGAGGATAGAGATGCCGACTCCCTTTTCAGATCATTTCCCATATGTTATAGAAGGGTTCCCAGCTATGGTTCTCTATAATGACGATTTAATACCGTGGTACCACTCTGATATGGACCTACCAGTAGAGCAAGACATCCTCTTTTCTAAGGAACTAGAAAAGTCTTTCTTAAAGTTCTTGCAAGCATTAGATAAAATGAGCAAAAGTGAACTCGATGAAAGGTTCTTTAAATATGCTGAAAGCAGAGGAGTATCAATTAAAGGCAGAAAGGGTAGCATAGTCCCCTATGGCTTAAATTCAAGGCTTAAAAACGAGAAGTAAAGCTAGAATCACGAGGCACTGCTCAAACTGGTTAAATATAACGTTTAGTAGTCACAGTGTTTGACGAAAGGTAGGATGTAATAGATAAAAAACTAGCTATTGTTTTACTATTTATGAATTCCCAAATTGAGGCTAAAATAGCTCAAATGAGGTGTGAAAATAGACCCGTAAAAGTTATAGCGAAGAGACTTGGATTGAACAGAGAAGATATAGAACTTGTTATACAAAAATGGATTTTGTCTACAGACCCATTTATCGAAGAAATAATTAAGGGTAGGAAAGTAAAGAATCCTAAGGTAGACCCTTCACTCAAAGTCAACTTTGTAAGTAATGTAGAGGAATTGCTTAAAGATGATGATGTATTGGACTATATAGCCCTTCACTGGACTGATCACCATGACAGGCTCATGGACTGTATTAGGTATAAAATTTACGTGTATCTAAAGACTAAAGAGGGTTGAGAACTACCACAAATAAGTTGAACCTTGAATAAGGTGACGGAATGTGGATCAGCTATACTACAAGTTCGCCTCAACTATTTCGTACCTTTATCCAATATGTTCAATTAGTTAGGTTAATCATTCTAGAAGAGAAATCTACACGTAAAGTCTACGCCTTAACGAGGTTAAGAGTAAAGAGAATTCGGTGGTTATGCAGGATAAAGGTAAGAGAATGATACAAAGTAGGTGTCATTTTGAAGTTTCATCTTAAGTTTATAATGATAATAGATAAGGTGTATTCGTGTTAATATCTAGTTTTTTATACTTTATTTGAGAGGTAAAGCTATTTCTAGTGTATTACATCAAGGTTTCTAGGTAAATATTTATACAGAGTAAATACTAGACTAAGTTTTTACACACTCTAATAAGGTATTAGGACAAGGTCAAATACGTCACTATTTTTCATAAAGGGTGTACTAGTTAAGTCCTAAAGGCTGACTTAACGGGTTCACACTAAGAAATTGTGTAGGTACAAATTAGGGGTTCCATAACCAATTAGATGGTAAATGAAACTGGTCAGAAAAAGACCACTTACTATCTAAAACTGGTCAGAAAAGGACTTATATCCTGTTTCAGATTAACTCCCGTGGAGAGGTTTAAGAGTGTTATTGCAGAATGGTTAACCTCAAGGTTACCAGACTTGGTAGAGAGGGACGTGTCTTTGCCTTTAGACAAGGACTACATAATTACCGTAACTGGAGGTAGGAGGAGCGGGAAGACGTTCCTGCTCTATCAGGCTATTCGAGAAATAATTAAACGCGGTATGGCATCTCAAGATGAGATTTTGTATGTGGACTTTGAAGACTATAGAGTTAAGGGAATATCTGTAGATGATCTAGATAAGCTTCTGACTTCATTCATAGAATTAACAGGGAAGCAGCCAAAGTATTTATTCTTTGATGAGATACAGAACGTTAGGGGCTATGGGAGCTGGTTTAGGAAAAAGATTAACGCTAAAATTTACTTATCTGGCTCTTCGTCACAATTAACCCCGATAAATATCGCGGAGGAGTTGAGGGGAAGGAGCATAAACTACGAGGTCTATCCACTATCGTTTAGGGAGTTTTTAAGGTTCAAGGGGATCGCGTACAGCCCTCTTATCGCGTACACTCCCCAGCGGGGCATACTACTTTCTCTACTTAGAGAGTATCTGTATTACGGGTCCTATCCTGCTGTCGTTCTCGAAAGGGAAGATAAAGTGAAACTTTTGCGCTCGTATTTCGATTCGGTCATAGTAAGGGATCTTTCAAATGTAACCCCAAATATTGCTGAGAGTTTTGCCACCTACTTGGTCGCCAATTATTCGAGCCTGATAACAATAAACAGAGTTTATAACTATTTGAGGGGCCTCGGTATTAAAATAGGGAAAGAGACAGTCCTAGAGTTGTTCTCAAAAGCCAAGGAGAGCTATTTTTCTTACTTTGTTGAGGAGTTCGATAAGAGCGAGAGTAAGAGGAAGGTAAACCCTAAGAAGCTCTATGTGGTAGATACCGGATATTCAACGGCTTTAGGTTACGAATTTTCGATATCAAGGGCTATGGAGAATGCGGTATTCATAGAACTCTTGAGGAGAGGTTACAAGGAAGTATATTACTGGAAAGGGAAGAGAGAAGTAGATTTCGTAGTAAGTAAGAACTTTACCCCCATCACATTAATTCAGGTAACTTATGCTACCGATAAGGTGGAAGAAAGAGAAACGGAAGGGATACTTGAGGCCAAGAGTAGGCTAAAAGTTGATAGTTCCTTAATTATAACCTGGGACTACGAAGGAGAAGTTAAGGGGATCAAGGCATTACCGTTGTGGAAGTGGTTATTAAGCCAGGAAGAATAGAAGACGGAAATTAATATAACAGTAAAATAATGACGGAAATATTTATGCTTTACAAAAAGTGTCTCCGCGAGAATTCTTTTATTTGGAGTAAACTTACTGTCACCCTTTATTACTTCTTTATCAAGCTTGAAATGAATTTAATGGATAATTATGATAACGCTAACCTTGTACTTAGGTTTTGTAGGTAGACTAAAGTCTAAAGGTATAAAGCGGTATTAAAGTCCCTGAATTTACACTGCGAGAGATGGGCAAAGGGAAGAAACCGCTATGAAAATTTAGACGAGACGACTAAGAGGGCAATACAGACAAAAAATGGGGATCTATATACGTTTTTCTCTCGCATAGAAAATTGAATCAAAAGAAGCTTTTAGAAACGCTCTTATGGAATCAATAATAGATAACCAGATTAGCATATCTGCGGTTATGATCTTCCCTATAATTTTTACCTTATAAGCGAATAATTCACCGTTAAACTATTGCTATAGTATAGAATACTTTAGTATATAATGTTAAAGATAAGGAATTACGTAAGCGGACATACTGTCATTATTAAGCTATGAGTCATAGATAGGTGGAATAACACTCTAGAGTAATTGTACAGATCATTAGTATAATATGCCTTAAGGATGAATTTTATAGGTTATTGTGACTTAATTTTCACAATTTTTCCAATAAATACTATCCGTGAAGTGATGAGGAAGGCTGTACCGCAGAGAATGATCAGAGCAGTTAAAGAAGGAACCGTTATCATACCTTTAGGTGATACAAGTTTTGTGTAAAAATACGTGCGGGGGGTGGGCTTCGAACCCACGCAGGCCTACGCCAGCGGATATCCCGGAGGCGTCTTGAGTCCGCCCCCTTTGACCAGCTCGGGCACCCCCGCTTGTTTATTAAGATTTAATTCATGAGTTTTAAGTTTTTGTATCGTTGAACCGTACTTACCTCACATCACTTCTATACGGCCTTGATCTGTTCCTAAAATTATTTCATAGTCCCTTACTCCTTTTTTACCGCAAAATACACCGCTTTCGACTACTCCCGGTATTTCTTTCACTTTCTTTTCGAATTCACATAACTCCCGAGAATTAACTTCTGCATCGATAATTGCGTTTCCATTGTCTGTTATTATACTTCCTATTTTCCCATTACTTTCTCTGATTTTAACATTATATCCCAGAGAGCTTAGTTCAGATAAAACATAAGATAACCCAGTTTGTACAACTTCTACGGGGACGCTTAGTTTAGCTGATGTGTTAAGTTTCGTGTACTCTCCTATGAAAACAGACTTTTGTGAAAAATAATATAGTAATTTCTCTCTAAGTAGAGCTGCACCCCCACCTTTTACCATGATTTTATCTTTAGTTACCGCATCAAAACTATCAACATAAATCTCTGGCTTTATACCTGTGGTTAAAGATAATACTAGTGCTCCTCTCTTTGACAACTCAAGCTCTGTATCCATTGAGCTAGCGATAAAAATCTTGTCCTTTAACATATTTTTATTATCTAAGACTTCAATTAACTTCCTGACTGTCTTACCAGTGCCCATGCCTATTACTCTGTGCTGTAATAACATAGGTGATACGAACTCAGCCACGACTTGTTTTGCATCCATAAAAGTATAGTGATAAAATGGATTTTAGCACTTTCCCTAGGGAAAAAAGTAAAAGAGATCTTTATTAAGGAACTAAAGGGCCTTAAACTTCTCATGCCATACCTCGTAGGCTTTGATCATTTCTTGATTAACACTCGGTTTTCTAACTTTTAAAACTTCAATGAAATCATTAATGTTGACCGGTCTAGGCTCGGATAAATTCTTCTCAAACATCTCCTTTACTACTCTTATTTGTGCAGCTTGTACAATGTCCTTTATATCACTAGCAGTATAACCGTCTGTTAACTCGGCTAATTGATTTAAATTAACGCTACTATCGAGATTAATCTTAGAAGAGTAATACTTAAGCAGCGATAATCTCTGGTTGAAGTCAGGTAATTTTACATATATTCTCTTCTGGAATCTTCTCAAAAATGGCTCATCTAGTCTCCATGGTTTATTGGTTGCACCTACTACGTACACTTTAAACGATTCTGACTTGTCTTGTAAACCATCCATTTCTTTTAGAAATTGGTTCCTAACTCTTACTTCTCCTCCATTTTCACTGTTATATACCCCTAACAACGCGTCTATTTCATCAATAAATATAATTACAGGTTTGTCCTCTTTTTTGGAGAGTTCTCTAGCGTTGGTAAATATCTTTGCCACATTTTTTTCTGCTTCACCTAACCACTTAGACATTATAGACGCAGCGTCTACTTGAATGAAGTATGAATCGATCTCGTTAGCTACGGCAGCCGCTATCATTGTTTTTCCGCAACCAGGTGGGCCATATAGTAGGATCCCTCTAGGCCAACCTAGTGGAAATAGATCCGGTCTTTTAGTTGGATAAACTATTGACTCCTTTAACGCTTCCTTAACGTCATCAAGCCCTACAATGTCGTTAAACGACACTTTAGGTTTCTCTTTGACTATCAAATCTTCAATGCTAACACTCGTAGTCTTAACTTGTTCTTCCCCGTTAGCCGGGATTACTTCTTTAAGGACCTCTATTCTCCTTTTGTATTCATTGATCATTTGTTCATATACCTTGATAGTATTTGAGTCATGATAAAGAGCTACTAATTGCGATAATACTTCTATTGCTTTTTTGTAGTTATTTATAGCTTCTTCTACATTTCCCTCTTTATCAGCTTTGACAGCTGCCACAGCATACTTTCGTGCCATCTCCTCTAGCATAGACTGCGCAGACATCAATTTACCCCTCTAAAGCTATTAGACCTTTCTGTTCTAATCTCTTTAATAAATTAAGTACTTCAACCTTATCTACACCATAATTTTTCGATAAGTACTCTAGATCCAAGAACCCACCCGTACTTCTAATATAATCCAATAGCATTTGCTCAGTAAGGCTCCTCTTTATCTGTACAGCCTGTGCTCTTGGCTTCGGCAACTCGGATGGTGGGTGCGGTAACTCGGGTAAGATCTCTCTCACCTTTACTTCAGCCATTTTCTGTGCTTCATCTAAAATCTGTTTAGCCTGCTCATCTACTATCGCGGGTACTACAGATTTTTCACTTATCGCACCAGTTTCTATCGCTATGCTGTTTACGCTGCTGGTTATCGAATCCAGAGCTAAAGCTACTTCTGGTGCGACACCTTTGATCTGGTCTTTGAGTTCGCCTAAGATTTTCATGACCGGGAATAAGACTAAGGAAACTCCTTGAAGCTCTTGTACGGTATCAAGTTTTAGCCTTACTTTCTCAATGGCCAAATATGCGGTGTAAATTATTTTAATCATCTTTCTTATATCTGATATTTCTTGGGCATAAATCGTCGCCCTCGCCATATCTCCTTCTATCTGTGCTCTGACTACTTTCTCAAACAGTTCCTTATCTCGCTCTTTAAGCCGTCTTATGGCTTCGTCAAGTCTGTCCTGTTGGTCCTTTAACTTTAAGGATATCTCAGTGATCACCTTATTCAACTGAATTTTACGCTTCCTGTCACTGTTAAAAATTGATGAGAACTTATCAAACATCCTATGTCACTAGATTATTCAGAGAGTATTTATTACCCTTACTGGTATTGGCAAAGCCACTTCTGACTTATTACTCTCCGTCTTTGCGGATTGTTCTGTCTGCGTTGGTAATGAGGGAGAAGGCTTTAATTCTAAACTCTCTTTATCAAGCCCGTCAAGTTTATCTAGTGTTTTTTTAATATCGTCACGTTCTATAGTATAACTCTCCTTAGAGAGTCTCAGGATTTCTATAGAGTTTTTATATGCTGTGTCAGGCAACTCTCCTGAAATATAACTCATCTTTAGGGCTATTGTGGCCTTTTCAATTTGGGCTAGCTGATCCTCAATCTTGTTTAGCCTGTCTTTTAGCTTCCCCTTTAACTTCCCTTGTTCTTCCCTGACTTTTAACATCTCTGCGTCGAGTTTTCTTTTCATATCATCATACATACTCTTAGGGATCTCGTTCTTAGAGTAAAGTTCCTCTAGTGCTTTTTGCCTTCTCCTTATTTTCTCCATGTAGCCCAATATCCTAAAGGCCTCATTTCTCCACTCAGGTATAAGGACTAACGAATCACCGTCTAGTTTTAGACTATCAGGGGGGTAACTCTTTATCTCCTCGCCCTTTGAAATTTCTATACCAGTTACAGTGCCGTCTATCTCAGTATAAACGTGAAGCAGAACTCCCACGTCTCTGCCGTAAATGTCCTTTATCTTTTGTCCTATAAATTTCGTTAATACCTCAACTGAAACTGGCATGGTATTACTCCTCAAAGTTATCAGCTCTGTTAAGAATATTTAAAAGGATTTGGGCCCCTCAGAAGGTAGAGGGTCATCACTGATAAGTGCTTTTAACCCTCATCATCGGCCCGGTAATATTATGATAGATTATTTAAAAAAGGATCTCACGGAAAGATATAATTTACAATGAGTTTGCAAACACTTGAAAATATAACGAGACAGTTTTCTGGACTATTGCATATTAATCCTTCCCCTTTAGCATCGGTGTTTATCATAATTGGGATGGCAATTTTAATCGTTCTTCTGTTAGGCGGTATAGTGTACGGAGTAGTCCAAGCATTTAAGACATTACCAAACATGCCATTTAGGAGTTTTGTGATACTAATGGTGGTTATAGCGACTTTCTTGATAGTACTCGGAATACTTATTCCTTAAAGAGGATTATAACCTCTTCCCATAGTATTCTAGTCCATAATCCCTTTCTATTTCTATTATTCTATTATACTTACTAGTCCTTTCTCCCCTAGCTGGAGCTCCAGTTTTGATAAAGTCACTCTGGACGCCAACAGCTAAATCTGCTATGAAATGATCTTCAGTTTCTCCACTCCTGTGACTAACAATGATTTTTATAGAATTTTTCTTAGCCAATTCTATGTAGTCAAAGGTCTCACTTAAGGTTCCTATTTGGTTAGGCTTAACTATAGTACCAGTTGTAGATTTTTTTTCAATACCTTTCTTTAAATATTCTACGTTAGTGGTGTAAAGATCGTCTCCCGTCACTATAGTATTCTTGAGCTTAGATTGTAAAGTTGCAAACCTGTCGAAATCGTTCTCGTTAAAGGGATCCTCTAAGTACAGTATTGGGTACTCATTAGCTAAATTTGCATAATAGTCAATCATCTCATCTGGGGAATACTTCTTGCCGTCGATCTCGTAAACCCCGTCGTTATAGAAATCTGATGACGCTGCATCCATACCTATGTAAACTTGGCCTTCATATCCCGAGTTCTTTATGGCAGTATATACAAGGTCTAATGCATCCCTAGTCTTTTCAAGTGGTGGAGAGACTCCCCCTTCATCGCCCAAGGCGGTATATATTTTTCCATATCTTTCGGTTATTAGATCTTTGAGTTTCTTGTAGATAGTAGTAGATGCGAATAATGCATCTGAAAACGAATCAAAATCTTTAGGTATTATAATAAACTCCTGGATCTTAAGCATATTACCCGCATGAAGACCTCCGTTTAAAATATTAAGAAGAGGTATAGGCGTATACCTAGTCTTAGGACCCCCTATATATCTAAAGTATTCTATATTGAGGCTTTTAGCTGCTGTTTTGAGAACTGCTATAGAAGTGGCAATGGTAGTATTACCACCTATCCTACTCTTGTTTACGGTTCCATCTAATTTAAGAAGAGTCCGATCTACGGCTAGTTGATTTAGAACGTCAAAATCCCGTAATGCGTCGTTAATAACAGAATCAACTATTCTTACAGCTTCTGTAACTCCACCGTCCTTATCCCTTAATTCAACCGCTTCCCTAGTACCTTTTGAGGCACCTGCAGGAGCATCTCCAAAGTCCGATACTCCTCCATACGTCTCTACTTTTACTCTAATAGTCCTATTTCCTCTAGAATCTAATACTTGATATCCTCTTATCTTCTTTATCCTAGACGAATCACTCATTTTAAATCCTTGAATGATATTCAAATAGAGAAGACTAATATATGTTACCTATATGTTATAGTTCATTACCATTACTGGTTTATGGTATCCTAACACCAATCTATACATATGCCTTAGAAGGTAAGCTAAGCAACGAGAAAGCATTTTATTTTGCATGGGTTACAGCGCCGTTCCTAGTCGCGTATTTTTACGTCAAATCTATTATGTTTATACCATTATTATTGATATTTAATATTATTGCTTATATAATAGTGTTTAATAACAAATATAAATATATTGTATCCGTGCTTTTATCAGCGTCAATATTGTGCCAATTAATTTATAGTTTAATTGTATTACATATTACTCATGCCTAGGAAAAAACAGAGCGATCCAGACACATGTCCGAATTGTGGTACCAAAGCGGATAAACCGACAAAGACTTGGCAACTCGTATCCCCACTTCCAGACGCTTACGGGAGAATAACGATAACTGTAATGGGTTCTTATGAGTGCCCTAAATGCGGACATAAATGGAAAGCTGTGGTCTCGAAAATAAAAGCCGGTGGAAGCTCGGTAGAGGTAGAAGGGAAGAAAGGGGTTAAGAAAATAGGAGAAGAAGAACAAAAAGAAGAGGAAAATAGAGCAGAAGTAATAGAATTAGACTTAAGTGATCTGGATGAAGATGAAGAAGAGTGACGTGATACTTCTCGCTCTTATTATAATAATTTATATAAGTGTGTTTTCTGGTGTTGTACAGACGGCAAGTGTAGAAGGAGTATCAATGTATCCAGTCTTTCAGAACGGCTTCTTAACTTTCTATACCTCACCTAAAAATATAACTGTAGGTAATATAATTATCTATAAATCAGAACTGGGTACTTATGTTATCCATAGAGTAGTTCAAATAAATTACCAGTATCATAGTTATGTCACACAAGGAGTAGATCCAATTACTAACCCTATCCCGGATAATAGGATAGGCTTAGAACCGCCTTACGGAGTTCCGAAACAATTTGTCGTAGGAAAAGTACTTGAAGTTCATGGAGTTATAATTTCAATACCTTATTTAGGATATATATCTATATTATTCTCGTTACTTTAAGTGAGATATTTTTCCTTCGCTTCTTAGCCTATAAACTCTGTATGTAGGTGTTACAGTAGAAGGATGGTTAGCTATAACTTGATCGATCCTACTTACCGCAGTCTTGGACGGAGAGTTAAGAATTGCCTGAGGATTTTTATACGCCTCGTCAATTATTTGCCTGATTGCCTCAGCATAACTATCTAAAACTTCCTTAGGCTCCGTCTCTGTAGGTTCTATCATTAATGCCTCTTCAACATTTGGTGGAAAGTAAATTGTAGGTGCATAGAAACCCCTATCGATTAGGGCCTTAGCAATATCATTAGCAGAGACACCGGTATCATTAAATAAAGGCTTGGCAGAAAATACTACCTCGTGTTTTCTAGGCCTATCGGAAAAAGGTAGGGATAATCCCCTCAAATCCTTCAACTTACTGATCAGATAATTTGTAGCTAAGGTACTCATCTTTCCTACCATCGATAACCCTTTAGAGCCTAGTCCCAAAATATACGCATAAGCTCTGGCGACGTTCCCTATATTGCCGTAAAATGTAGCTATTTTCCCTATACTCCTTGAAGGTACGTAATCGAAGGTAAATTTACCATCTTTTTTCTGAACTAATGGATATGGTAAATACTCTACCATTTCTCCCTTAGCACATATAGCACCAGCCCCTGGTCCTCCACCTCCATGAGGGACACCGAAGGTCTTGTGTAAATTAATGTGGACTATATCAAAACCCATATCGCCAGGTCTAACGACACCTAGTATTCCATTTAAATTAGCACCATCGTAATATAATTTAGCATCAACGCTGTGCAAAACCTTTGAAATCTCTAAGATTTCACTTTCAAACAGACCCAGAGTGTTAGGGTTAGTAAGCATAAAACCTGCAGTTTTCTCGTTAGTAACCTCTTTTAAGACATCAAGATCTACTAGTCCTTCTTTGTTTGTTCTAATATATACTACTTTATAACCTCCCATAGCAGCACTCGCTGGGTTTGTACCATGAGCTGAATCTGCAACTAACATTTCATCACGATTTCGTCTATTTTTATCCTCATGATATTTCTTTATCATTAAAACTCCGGCTAATTCCCCAGCAGCACCTGCTGGAACTTGTAAACTACATTGGTCCATACCAGTCATTTCAGCTAACATACTCTGCATTTCGTATACCATTTCAAGAATACCTTGTACAGTGTCGAAGTCTTGAAGCGGGTGATAATCAGAAACTAATGAGCTTACTTTCTCTTCTATCTTTGGGTTATACTTCATAGTGCATGAACCTAGAGGCATAAAACCCGTATCAACACCAAAACTCATCTGCGAAAGCCTTATGAAATGCCTTATAACTTCAAGCTCTGATACTTGGGGTAGTTCCGGTTGCTTAGCCCTCTTTAATTTACTAGGTAACTTAATCTCAACGTTTTCTCTAATCTCCTTCTCGGTTGGTATTAAGACACCTACTCTATTGCTAGTACTCTTGTATTCTGTGATTAACTGTTCATCCCATTTAGCTTGCCTCCACACTTTCTATCACCTCTTTAATTTCAGAAATTAAAGTATCGATCATTTTTTTAGTGTGCACTTCGGTAACGCAGAACAACGCTTCACTTTTACCGATCTGTATTCCCCCTAAAATCCCCCTCTTCAGTAGGTGAGAGTGTATTAATGAGTAGTCGATAGGAAACCTTAATGCAAATTCTTCAAAGAAATCGCCTTGATAAGCTGACGTTACACCTTTTATACTCTCAAGTTTTTGCTTAGTATAATGGCTTCTCGCATATATTTCTTCAGCCATTGCTTTAAGTCCGTGCTTTCCTAGAAGTGACAAGAATACCGCATTGGCAATTGCCATTAGTGCTTCATTAGTGGTAATATTTGATGTAGCTTTTTCCCTTCTTGCAAACTGCTCTCTTGTTTGTAGTATCAAAGTAAAAGCCTTATTGCCATTTGAGTCTTTAGTAAGGCCGACGATTCTACCGGGCATCTGCCTTACTAGTTGTCCATCCCACCTTGTAGCCATTATACCTACTAGTGGCCCTCCGTAATTTAGTGGAAGACCTAATTCTTGTCCATCACTTACAGCTATATCAATTTCGTACTCTCCTGGAGGTTTAATAAGACCTAAAGATAGGGGGTTAACACCCATAATACTTATTGCTCCTACTTTTTTTGCGTAGTCTGTTATAGTTTCTATCTCTTCCTCAAAGACACCGTAATAATTTGGTTGTTGAATATATATAGCGGATATATCGTTGGAAGATGATATGATCTCTTTTGCTTTCTCATAATCTAGTTCGCCAGAGTATTTATCGTAAGGTATTTCTATAATTTTCAACCCCTTGCCATATACCCATGTCTTAAGTACCTCCTTGTGGTAAGGGTTTATATTGGCTGGAATAGCAATAGATGTCTTCTTATTAATTCTATTAGCCATCATTACAGCCTCAGCTAAGGCAGACCCCCAGTCATAAAGCGAAGCATTGACGACCTCTAGTTCAAATAGCTCAGCAATTAAGCTTTGGTACTCAAAAAGGGCTTGAAGAAGCCCTTGAGTGATTTCAGGTTGGTAAGGAGTGTATGAAGTGTAAAATTCTGAACGACTAATTATAAATTTTACAGCCTCGGGTACGTAATGAGGGCACTCTCCTCCACCCATAAATGGCGGAGTAAGTAATTTCATGTTTTTACTTTTTAGCTCTTTTAGCCGTAAAGTTATTTCGTATTCCGATAAGGGCTCCTTATAAGGTAAGTCAAAGTCCCCTTTTAAGAGAATTTCGTTGGGGACATCGGAAAAGAGGTCATAAATGTCGTTAACGCCTATTACTTCCAGCATTTCTTTAATGCTTGCTAAGTTTGGTAACCAAGGATGCATCTCCATATAAATATCAACAAGTTATACTTGATCACGGTTAATAATGTTTAGTTCACCTCTTTTGGATATTGAAACAAAGCTAAATGCCGATATAGGAGAATTTGCAGGCTGGCAAATGCCGATGAAATATACTAGTTATCTAGATGAACACTTAGCAGTTAGGTCGTCATGTGCTTTCTTCGACCTCTCTCACATGGGAAGATTACGAATTAAAGGGAAAATAGACGAACTTGACAAGTTAGTAGCAAAGGAAATAAAGAAAGAAAAAATCGGAAAAATGATAGGACCTACTGCATTCCTTAACGATAAGGGAGGGTTTGAGGATGACGTAATGTTATATAAGGTAAATGAGGATGAATTTCTAGTAGTTACAAACGCAATAAATAGAGAGAAAATAATAAACTGGATAAGAAAAAACTCACAGCTTAACGTAGAAGACCTTACCTTTGATCTAGCTATGATAGCCATTCAGGGAAGAACCGTGTGGAATATAATAGAAAAAGTCGAGTTACAACCATTAGAGTTTAAGCTAAATACCAAGTACATGAATGAGGAAGTATACCTCATAAGTAGATCTGGCTGGACTGGAGAGGACGGTATAGAAATATGGGGAAGACCAGAAACACTTTCAAGACTTATTATAAAACTTGTCAACCTAGGTGTGAAACCTGCAGGACTTATCACAAGGGATAGCCTGAGGCAAGAAATGGGATTCGTACTCTATGGGGAAGACATTGATTCCTTTATTACACCAGTCGAAGCGAGGTATTGGGTATTTTCTCTAGATAAAGAATTTATTGGAAGAGAAAAAATAGTTGAGCAATTAAAGACTGGAGTAGATAAGATAAGAATAGGGTTTAAAGGTAAGAAGAATGAAAGAACCATTCCCAGAAAAGATAACCCTTTCATGGTTTTAGGGAATAAAGTTGGATACGTGACCAGTAGTACCTATAGCCCTTATCTAAATAGGGTAATTGGAATGGGTTACGTTAAACCTGATCACCTTTACTTAGGTTTTAACTTAAACGTTGATGTAAGGGGAAAAATGATAGATGTAAAAATATCGGACTTCCCATTAATTGGGTGATAGTCTATGAGCAATGAGGAAATCGTAGGAGGGAAATACAAGGTCTTAAAAGACAGATATTATACGGAAACTGATGAGTGGATAACAATAGAAAATAATACGGCAAAAGTAGGGATTACAGATTATGCCCAGAAGAAGTTAAGAGATATTGTAGGTGTAGATCTCCCGCAAGTAGGGAGAGAAGTAAGGTTAGGTGAACAAGTAGCCACTGTAGAATCAGTAAAGGCTGCAGCTGATATATATTCACCGCTTTCAGGAAAAATAACCGAGGTTAACGAGGAGTTAACGACATCACCAGAACTAATAAATAAAGACCCTTATGGGAACGGTTGGATATTCAAATTAGAACTTTCAGATACAAAAGAGATCGAAAAATTGTTAAGTTACGAACAATATATAGATACAATTAAAAAGAGAGAGGGCTTGTAAAATGTCAGTAGAAGTTTTAGAAGATTACCAGCCTATTCTTACAAAGCCTTCATATATGGTTGTAGGAATGCCAGACGCAGGTTTAGTAGGTGTTATAGCAACAGAGTACTTAATTGAAAAACTTGGACTAAAGGAATTTGGATCGATATATGCACCGGGATTATTACCGCCTATATCTCATGTTAAGGACGGAATAGCGAAATCCCCAATAAAACTCTACCACGGGAATAACCTATTAGTTTTTCACTCGTGGATAGCTATTCCTTCCGAAGCGCTGTTTCCGATATCTAAGGAAATCGTAAAAATAGCTAAAAAATATGGGATATCTACTATTATTTCTATAACCGGACTTCCTATAGAGGACAGGCTAAATACTACTACAATAAATGCATATTGGATAGGTAACGGTCAGGAAGTTGCACAAGAAATGGAAAAAATAGGTTTGATGAAGAAGTTCGGCGACGGATACATTGCTGGTCCTTACGCTCCCCTGTTGATTGAATCTAGAAAGGAAAACTTAAATAACTTTACAATAGTAGTGGAGTCCTTTCTAGACCTACCGGACCCGGAGGCATCTGCATTAGCACTGTCTATCCTTTCTAAATATGTAGGGTTCAATATATCAGTAGACGAACTGATGCAGGAAGCAGAAGAAATTAGAGAAAAGATTAAAGGTTTAATGGCACAAACTAAAGCAGAACTTCCTAAGTATGCTTCTGGGAAACCGATGACATATGCGTGAGCTGAAATGCCCGTATTTAAAGACTTAGATGAATTAATTAGATATCTTATAGCTAAGCAAGAGGAAGAATTCGATGCAATTGAACAAGAAATAAAAAGGCAATTCGCTGAGGTGGAAAACTTCATTAGGTCTGCATCTCCTCTATACTCTATCGAGGAACTACAAGATTGTTATAAGTACCTTTTAGATATACCTAAAGCTGATACTTCCAGTCTTAAGATAGTGACATCAGACAATGTGTTAAAAGTGTACTGTAAAACAAACAGTGGCAGAGTTTACCATCTAAAGTTTACAATACCCCCTGATGCCGACCCTAATACGGTAGAAATAACCAGACACAAGTGGTTAATTGTAATAACAGTTAAAAAGAAGCACTGAATTTTATAAAGACTTAGAATAAATTAGAAATGTTTATATAAACGCCGTTTAAGTTTAATAATAGGGAACTATTTTGACCGAGGAAACTAATAAAAGCCCGAAGGACGTAGAAACAAGAAAAGTCCAAAGGTTAGGCTCATCTTCTCTTTTTATAACATTACCCAAAAAATGGATAAACAAGTGGGGTATAAAGCCCGGAGATAAGATTATAATGGAGATATCTGAAGACGGTACGCTTAGATTAGTAGCTGAGAAAGTAAAGGTAAATTATAACAGAAGAAATGTCAGAGTAGACATAGATAGTTATAAGCAACCTATGGTCACGGCAATACCTTGTCTTTACATCCTTGGCTATGACGAGATAATGTTTACATCTAAAAAGAACATAGACCCAAAGGAATTTGAAGATGTTATAAATTACTCTAAACACCTAGTAGGGATAGAAGTAGCTGAAACAAATGAAAATAGTATAAAACTCGATTGTTTGTTGGACACTGAAAAAATCGGTGCTGAGTCGCTTCTCAGAAGAATACTTAACATTGCATCAAGGAAGGTTGACGAGATTTTAGCATACTTGAAAGGACAGCAGATAAATGAAGTACAGCCCAGTATAGAAGATTTGAAGAGAGTACAACTGATGCTTTTAAGGAGGAGTATGGGAGGCAGATATACTTCCGAAAGAGACACTTTAAGGAATTTTATAATAGCAATCAACTCAATAATAATTCTCCGAGTCTACAATATTATGACTAAGCTAAGTAACTTTATAAAGAACACAAAATCCTCTTTAACAGCTGAACAAATAAAAATACTGACGGATATGTTCCAGAAAATAAACGACCTATTTGATGAGATCATTATGACAATACTTTTCCCGAGCGTGAAGAGAATATCGAACGGCTATAACATTATCTCACAGCTTAAACAAGGATTAGAACAACTTAACATACAAGATCTATTGATAAAGAATTACCTCGAAGAACTAGTCCAAAGCTTGGAAGAGGCATTAACCAACTCCTCTTGTTCAATATTTTTGGAGGAATTACCTTGGATAGAGAGAAATTTTAATGCGTGAGTAAAAAATAAGTATGGAGAAAAGTAATGACTACATTAAAAATAAAAAACCTTCACGTCCAAGTTGAAGGGAAAGAAATACTAAAAGGGGTAGACCTTGAAATAAACTCCAAAGAAATTCACGTGCTGATGGGACCTAACGGAAGCGGTAAGACGTCCCTGTCTTTAGCTATAATGGGGCATCCAAAGTATAAGGTCACAGAAGGCCAAATACTACTTGATAATGAAGACATAACAAACCTTGAGACTTATGAGAAAGTGAGAAAGGGTTTATTCCTAGCTTTTCAAAACCCAATAGAAATAAATGGGGTCAAACTTTCCACACTTCTAGTAGCGGAATACAACAGGATATACGGGTCATCAACACAACCACTACAAATAATTTCCCAAGTAAAGGAATTAAGTAAAACAGTAGGAATTACAGATTCTCTCTTAAATAGAGGGATCTTCGAAGGGTTTAGCGGTGGAGAAAAGAAGAGGACGGAGATCCTACAAATGCTCCTTATGAAACCTAAAATAGCGATCCTAGATGAACCTGATTCAGGAGTAGATGTTGATGGATTGAAAGCCATTTCCAACGCGATAGTAAAACTCAGGGAAGAGAATAGTACCGGCTACCTTATAATCACCCATTATAGAAGAATTCTAGAGCACATAAACGCTGATAAAGTCCACGTCTTATATAAGGGTAAAATTGTAGCAAGTGGCGGAATGGAACTAGCTAAGTTAATAGATGAAAAGGGTTACGAAGGAGTTCTTAAGTAATATAGCATTTTTATTACTAATTATTCATAGGCAAGTTTAAATTGGATCTTTAACACAGTTAATGTAGGGTAATCCAATTGCCAGAAGAAAAAATATCTGTTGACATAAACGAGATAATAAACGCTGCAATTGAGGCTAAAAATAACTCACTTACACAGCAGGAATTTCACAAGAGAGTAGTAGAGTCGGGCCTTAGCAAAGATATTATAACTGAAATTTCTAAAATAAAAAAAGAACCAGAATGGATGCTCAGACTAAGACTTAAGAGCCTTGAATTATTTGAAAAGCTTCCTACACCAAATTGGCTGCCGGACTTCCTATCTGAATTAGACGTATCTAAAATGGAGATATACATTAAACCTGATGTTGAAAAAACATCCAACTGGGATCAAATACCGCCAGAAATAAGGAAATATTATGAACAATTAGGGATACCTCAATCAGAACAACAGTACTTAGGAGGACTAGTAGCTACTTTCGAATCGGAGCCGATATATAGTAATGTGAAAAGTGAACTACAGAAAAAAGGAGTAATAATGATGCCTCCAGAAGAAGCCGTACAAAAATACCCCGATATAATCAAGGAATATTTCACAAAAATATTCCCAGTATCAGACCATAAGTTCGCAGCGCTCCACGGGGCACTTTGGAGCGGTGGAGTTTTCGTATACGTACCTAAAGGTGTCAAAATTACAATGCCCGTAGAAGGGTTTTTCATAATAGGAACAGAGATGGAAGGACAATTTGAGCACACTCTACTTATTGCAGATGAAAATTCATATATCCACTTCATAGAAGGGTGTAGCGCACCTCAGTTCAAAAAGTTCTCATTCCATGACGGAATGGTTGAGCTCTATGCAAAGAAAAACGCGTATATTAAATTTACTACAGTACAAAATTGGAGCAAGAATATAATCAACTTTAATAATAAGAGGGCTTGGGCTGATGAAAATTCTACAGTAGAATGGGTAGAAGGGTCATTAGGGTCAAAATACAGCTTTGTATACCCCTCAACTATCTTGAGAGGTAAAAACGCAACATCTACAAGCCTTGTAGTCACCCTTGCGAGTGGAGAAGGGGAGTGGAAAGACAGCGGTTCAAAAATGATCCACGCAGCACCGAATACAAAGAGTAAAGTCATAAATAAGAATATAGGGTTTGGCGGAGGAGTGAACATTTATAGAGGCCTGATAAGGGTTAACAAAGGGGCTGTAGGCTCTAAGGCTTTCGTAAAATGTGACTCCCTAATGTTAGACGAGAAGACGAAAGCTTATACATTCCCTCATAATCAAGTATTCGAAGAAGACGCTGATGTCGCACACGAAGCACATACGTTCAGGATGAACGAAGACCAGTTATTCTATCTGATGAATAGAGGGATAGACGAAAAGGAAGCTGTGTCGATGTTAGTGTTAGGGTTTATAGACGAGATCATGAAAGAATTACCATTTGAATACGCTACAATGTTGAACAAGGTTATTAAGTTAGAACTTGACAAGTTAGGTGCAGTGGCATAAATGCCTTTGCTAGATTTTTCTACAGCTCAAAGTTTTATTTCAAAATTTGGAAATAAAAGTGAAAGAGAAAAACTTTTGTCTTTGTATTTATCCCTGCCTTATCAGAAAGTTAATGATTCACCTACCTTAAAGCATTATACAGATTGGTCTAAGTTTGAAACATTAAACCTTGAGGTAAGAGATAGTTATGATACACGAAATAGATACTTAAGTGAAATAGAAGGATTTACATCTATAACTTATCCTAAGGATATAGAAGGCGTAGACGAAACCTCTAATTCACTAATCAGACCTGAGGAACATAAGTTAGTAAGCTTAACATTAGCATTATCAAATAAAGTCATAATCTCGTCTTCAAAATACAAAAAAGTGTTTTTCCATCACATATCGTCAGAGGGAGTTTTTTCCCCTTTAAACCTTGAAGTAAAAGTAGAAGACGGAGATGTCATGGACTTCGTTTATCTTTCAGATTCCCAAGGACAGAGGGCAATGACGTCCTCAGTTATATCGTTCGAAGTAGGTAGGGACGCACAGCTAAACTTAAGTATAGTAGGTCTTTCACCCAGTGTATTTGTCCACTCTAAAGCACTTGTTAAAGGAGAACTCCACACAAATATCTTCGCCTCTAAATCTTTCATTTCTCACGTCAATTACTCTATAGAATTAATGGAAAACGCCCTATCTACGTTCTCAGCAAAAGCGATAGGTATAAACGAAGATAACGTAAATGTCAGAGTAAGTGTAATACATAAGGGTAAAAGGAGCAAGAGTGACGGGATATTAAAAGCAATATCAACAGATTCAGCGCTTTCTGTGATCGGGGGCGACGCGGTAGTTTCAGAGGAAGCTCTAGACTCCTCTACATCAATTATAGGTAGGGCATATAACATAGGTAAAGACTCAAAGGCAGTAGTTGCACCAATGTTAGAGGTCAAGACGGGTAGGGTACAACTAGCGAAACACTCGGCTTCTGTATCTCGAGTGCCAGAAGAGCTAATATTTTATTTAGAAACTAGAGGGTTCAGCAGGAAAGAAGCAGAATCCATGATAATAAAAGGGTTTATAATAGATGAAAATGATCCGCCATTCTTAGAGAAAATAATAGATAAAATACTTACGGAAGCTAAGGTATTACTTTCGGTCTAGTCTCTCTATTCCCACTTAAGTAAAAAACCCCTTATTTATAACCTACACAAAAGGTAATACTGAGGGCGATATGAGAGTCATCACATTTAAAGTGGAAGAGGAACTATTACAAGAACTGGACTTATACGCTGTCAACTCAAGAAACACTAGAAGTGAAATAATCAGAGAGGCCCTTATAAAATACTTAAGGGAGAAGAAAGCCGCCGCGGGGACTTGAACCCCGGACCACCGGCTATCCTGATAGCCCTTACAAGGCCGGCGCTCTACCAGTCTGAGCTACGGCGGCAAATTATTATTTTACCTAATTAATTTTAAAGTTTTATGCCGTGCGAACCTTCAAATATCTTTTTTATGAAACGACCAACCTTACAGCTCTAAATATACCTACTTTTTCTGCTAATTCTGCTAGTTCTCCCTTTACAAACCGCCCGAGAAAATCGCCAAAATAACTATCTCCTATCCTCACTACGATTGCAACTTGTTTATACCTGAATTTTTCCTCTCCCCCTAACAAGTTTAGCATAGCCCTCTTACCGGCCTGAACAGCAACTTGGGCCGACATCGGGATATACTGTTTAGTAGTAGCACAGTCACCAGCACCATAAACGTCATTATAGTCAACAGACCTAAGGTACTCATCAACCACCATCCTCCCGTTGACGTTAGTTAGCCCCATTTCATTTATCATAGGGGATCCTTTGAAACCTACTGATGAAATAATTATATCGGCCCTAATTTCATGGTCATTGGTAACAACCAAGCCATTATCTATTTTCTCCACTTTGTTCTTAAGTAACACCTTCACTCCTAATTTAGTGAGCAACTCATAGGCATAAGTCGAAGACTCGGTAGTCATGAAAGATAAAAGCCTGTCCTGTGCTTCTATCAAATAAACGTCCTTAAACGGGTCCATTTCTTTTATCGCTCCTGCCAGTTCTACGCCCAAATTACCTCCACCTAATACCACAACAGACTTAGCCTTCAATAGTTTCTCCCTTAATTTTAAGGCGTCTTGTACGTCTTCTACCTTCTCGGTATTTGCAAAAATTTTCTGTGAATACCCTAATGCTATTAATAACCTATCGTACTGGAAGTCACCTCTATCTGTAATAACTAACTTCTTTCTAAAGTCCACATTCCTTACTTTGGCAACGAGAACCTTATGATAGGGTACCTTGGCTAACTTAGGATCCCCCGTTTTTACTACATCTACTAGCCTATGCGTGAGGGTGAAATAACTTTTCTGGTCTATAAGTAAAGCGTCAGGGTTAACTTTTAAAGCGGATAAGCCTGCAAACCCTCCACCTAAAATAATAGTCTTCATATGTATATATCTACTTTCAACTTTTTAAAGCTACTTTCGTAATATTTAAAATTTTCACTTTATATCAAACGTCTGAAAAGCTTAATTAGAGAACTACAGTAGCTGAACACTTGAAGGCCTTTAAACAGCTTAATTTTTAAGTAATTTCTTTTTTATTTAATCTTTTTTTAAAATAATATTCTTATTAATTAATATAAGTCTACACTAAAACCAACCGACTATAACAATGTAACTTTTAGGGAAATAAATCTACCTTATGCCCCTAACTTCTGAATATAAACTTTATAACCGAATTAGTGATTAAAAGATATAGTGCCGCCGTAGCTCAGCCTGGTTAGAGCGCCGGACTCATACGGCGTAGGGGACATCCGGTCGTCCGGGGTTCAAATCCCCGCGGCGGCACTTTCCTAATCTTTTTTGAAAATTGAAGAGGTTTATGTTCTTATGAAGAGAATTATCGGAAACGCCCGAGGAAGAAAACGAATATATCAGTTAGGTCTCTGACATATTTATCACAGCGGTTATTCTACTTTAACGTAACTTGGAGATTTTCATCAAACCTAGTGCACTTCCTAAACGAATTTCAGCGAACATGAGAAACTCCTCAACACCCTTCAAGTTAAGGGAGCTAATCAAATCCTTGGTCATGTTAACAACCATCACGAAGAGGAGCAAGTAACCTTGAAGCCTACTCCTCTTTAGGAAAGAGAAGCTTGAATACCAAGAGCATTAATACCCTTGTGGAACTTCTCTATCTCCCACCTAATTCTCTAAGTCAGTATGGGAATCTCTTTTTTTCGCGTAAAAAATGAAATAAAATTAAGAAAAGAGTCAAAAGAATGCTAATTTTTGGAGAAAAGTTTGTATATTAGAGGGCTAACCTTAACATATGAAGGGGAATCAAACCAAGCGGACGGAGTCCTACAACAAGGACTTCGTCCAGTTCGCCCTCAAATTAATCTACATCTCTCTGGCCAATATACTTTCCCCGAAGAATTCCTCAAAGCTTTCCTTAAAGCTAGAGGAACTTACTTGAGTAGGCTTAGGTATAATGGTTTTCTTTGTTCTAAGTAGTTAGTGGTACTTATCTTGTTATTTTAAGGAAGATAGGATTCTTGTGGGGTTGATGTTTGTGGTGCTGTTGTTTTGGCTGAGGAGAGGTGGGGAGTGTTGAAAATGATTTTCGTTCTCTTGAGGAGCTAAGTTGATATACATCATGGAGAACTATTGAACAAGCGGCGAAGAGGAGAAATTGAGAACCCTATTCCTCTAACGACGAAACCGTAGAAATACCACAGTGGGAATTTATAGTTTGAAGGATCGAAGGTTTAAGACGCTTTTCACGCTAAGTTATTATCTGTAATTAAGTTTATTAACGCATTTCTAAAGGCTTCCTTTAGCTCGATTTTCCTTGTTAAGCGAAAGTTTGTATATATTCCCCATGTGTCTTTAGGGTTTACACTCTTTTCCTTACCAATTTCATTTAATATTTCGTAATGTTTCCTTCCCTTACTTATGGCAAAGATTATATGATCAGGTATTTTAATCCCGCTTGAATAACTTACATACTCCTTTCCCTTGTATAATATAACACAAACCGTCTCCTCAAATAGTGTATTATATCTATTCACTAACCCGCTTTCTAAGCCGACGTAAGCCGAGTTCTCATCATTTATTTCTCCCATTAGCGCGTAGGCTCTATTTTTAGCTCCTATGTAAGTCTCGTCTTGAAGTGGAGTTAGAGGTACTCCAGAATCGACTTTATATGGAATCACCTTTGCCTTGACGTTATATTCTGACAAAACCTCTTGGGCTGCTTCATATTTCAACTTACTCAAAGAGCCTAAGTACAAAGTTAGCATCAGACCTAAACTTTCTAATCATAAATTTTAAGATTTATCAACAAATGTATTGATCTGTAAACTTTACTTTATAATAAACTAAAGCAAGAAGATAACGCATAGAACTCTTTGTACATTTAAAGAAAATTTGTAAATATTTAGTTAAAGATCGTTAGCCTTAATAACTAGTCTAACGTTTCTGTCGAAGCATATCATTATTCTTGAGAAGAAATCTTCCCTACCTAAAATTAGGCTGGGATATATACCCTCACCTAAGTTTACGAAGTCTAAAGATGTCACGGGTATCTGTAATGTCTCATTAAGTTCAACAAAATGAAATTTTATGCTATATCTTTCTTTTGTAGCGAGCAGATTAGAAATTATAACTTTATCGACTAAACGATTTTTTAATGAGGATTCATCAAAACACTTTAAGAACGTATCATTTCTAATGACAGAAAACCTGCTTCCAGTATCTGGAAGGGCGTAAACTAAATACTCACTACCTAGTTTTGGACACTCCATTTCCACTTTAAGTAAAGGTAAATACGTGTCATTAACTTTTACAAAAGGTACTTCTATTTCGCGAGGCATTATTGACTCTCTACAAACTTGATGGAAACTAAAATATCGTAAGTCCCTTTCTTATAACCCTTCTTCTCCATGATCTTATCAATCTCCTCTTCAGAATCAGCCTCAGCAACAATTCTTCTATTATAATCTATTGCGTAATATTTCCTCATAACCTTGATGGGAGTAGTCATATTCTCAATTTAAATATGAACTTGCAGGGCTATAACTTTGTCTGCTATGCTCTATTAACGAATTTTTGAACTAGAAATGTTAGTGTGCTTGGGTGTTTAGTATTTAAAAGCTTAGAATGTCTCTTCACTCAGAAAAAGAGGAGAAAAATAAGTGTTAGGAGACAATAATAACAATATCAACTGCAAAAGTTAATGCATATTGGTTATTCGGTCTAAAAAGCTCGAATATGACAAAAATTTATTTTTAACAACATTTTCAAAAATCGAAAGGGAATAATATTCACGTTATAGATAAAATATTATGGCAAGAAGTTCAAGATTTATACACTAGAATAGAAGAGAATGACAAAGCAACTGAGGTGTTTAACGTCTCATACGATGTAGATTCTTTCATCTAATACTTAATCTAAATTATATTATTAGAATGAAAATTAACCCTTTAACACAAAGGTGTTAAATCAAGCTTATTAATTTAACGTTTTTGACATCCCAGTGTGGAGATAGTGTCGTCATTAAGCTATTTGTATTTGTATAATGAGTATTACTTATGGGTAGGAAGCTTGTAATTAGCCATGACATAGCTTGTCCCTCTTGTGGTAGTCACCACGTCGTTAAATGCGGTAAGCCTCTGGGTAGGCAGAGGTTTCTATACAGTGATTGCGGTAAGTATTTCCTCGGTGATGCGAGTTATCACCACTACTCCAAGGAGTTGAGGGAGGAGGCTTTGAGGATGGCTAATGGCATGAGTATGAGGGCTATTTTGGAGCGCTTAATGTGCCTTTGGGTACTGTTTTCACTCGGGTAAAGCGTTATGGTGGGCAGGAGTAAGAAGAGGCCGTGGACTTGCGGGAAAAGGCTCGGTCAAGGGTAAGGTCGTCGGCGAGGTGTGGACGTACTTGTGCAGAAACTCTAGGGCTTTCTACAAGTGGGTCTCCACTTGTCACGTGTACACGGGTCCCGGGTTTTACCTAATTTACTCTGCGGGTGATAGGGGTGAGAATACTTTTCGTGAGGCCGAGGACTACTCGCCGGAAGACGGTAGGTCAGTGACGATTACAGTGTTTACTTTTGGTTAAAAAACCACACGGTAGTCTCAACCTGTTAACCCCGACGAGTCCTTCCACTCCTCACTGAGGGATAGGCTTGTCAAGAGGGGGACGAAGGCTGTTAACAGGAGTATAAATATGGTGGAGTATTCCATAGCGCTGGCCTTATGAGAAAGAAGGTTAACCCCGGAATTTGTAGCTTAATGACGACACTATCAAGCTGTGCTACAAAAGGGTATCTACGAAGAACTCGGTATAGACAGAGTGACGTGGTGGAGGTATAAAAATAAGAAGAGGAAGATACCGGCTGACGTAGTCAAAAAAATGCACAGTTTCTTACACCGGACGAATTAGTCCAACTTACCTATAGTATAGATATATCAAAGACAGGAGTAAATGAGGCATATAGTCTCATGGTTAAGATATAGGGAATAGTACTTTAGCGGAAATATTAGAGGGGGTTAAGGACTGGAGGGAAGCATTAGCCAGGATAAGGGATTACTATGCTATACAACAGAAAGCTCTTACGCCTTCAAAAAGAGGAGGAAGGAAAAGGAAATGATATCAGCTGGAGAAATTATAAGAATCTTTTTATTAACCTGAGGCGAGAAAAATGAAATTAAGGACTCGCTTGGTGTTATCATTAGTTTTGGCTTTTCTTTCAAATAATTTTTACAAATTTTTTCATAGGTGCATATTCTTCTATTTTGGGTAATTCTCTTGTTAATTGCATATTATATTATTTATATATTATTATTTCTAATGAAATAATATACGAAAATAGAAAGATTTTTAAATCTCTCTTCTATATCTTTTATCGTGGTTTGTGAGAAGTGGATTGTAAGGTTCTTGATGAGGGATGTTAAGAGTGAAAGAGACCTAGCCAGGTTTGTGGTTAAGAGGTTTTCTAATTTAGAGACATTGATGTTGGTAGTTGATAAATTAGAGTTATTGCAAGAAAATCCTTTCAAATATGCTAGGGAAAAGTTGAAGAATAGGTTAGATAAATACGGAAACCCTATGTTCTCCATAGAAGTTACGGGTGATATAAGGATACTTTATAGCGTTGATTCAAAAAATTATGTAGTTTTCATTTGGGAGATCGGGTCTCATAAGGACGTTTACGGTCGGGATTGAGTTCATAATAAGCCTCAATAAGCATTTCCCTAAACTTCTCTAAGTCCTCCTTACTCTCGAACTCCAGAAACCTCTCTCCGTCCTTATCCTGAACAATTCTCATAAGTATATGCTTGTTGAGGACATTAAAAAAAGGATATGGTAATTATTCTCATCTAATTTTGAAAAATTGTAAAGGAAAACTAGATATACGCTAGTCGTCAGAAACCATATGTGAGAAAAATTCAGTAAACTGAAGAGTTCACTGAGAAAAATTCAAACTGACTAATCCTGCCCGGATCCCCGGTTTTTTAGTTGCAGTAGCTTTAACCAGATAAACAAAGTGGTAAGCGGATTAAGGGCTAAGGGTTACCACGTCAGTATGGGAATCTCGTTTTTCATGATATTAAATAACAAAATCAGTTAAATTGAGTTAAACCAGTACTATTCAAATACACATAATTTATTTCGTGAAAAATATTAACAATAAACCAATTTCTTGTCAAAAGACAAGTCATTTACAATTTATTTCACGTGGATAAAAAGACGTGCATAGTGCCAGCTCACTGCCCGTAAAACTCCCCAACAACCCGAGTACACTCTTGTGTAACACCCCCAGTCCTTTAATCCCCTCCAAATCCAACAGACCAGCGAGAGACTCACAAAACACCCACAACTTGACCTTCACCCAAGACCTCACCGAAAACCACAAGTTCAACACGAGGTAAGAAAGCAACACAAGCGTCAACTCCTTCCTAACATCACACGTCCTAGTCCTCCCCCTAAACTCCTCAAGAGAACGAAAAGCGTTCTCAATACCCCACCTCCCCCTATACTCCTCAGCCAAAATAACAGCACCGTGGACATCTACCTCCCCCCTCACGAGAAAAGCCAACACCTTGTCCCCCTTACTACTCTCCTTCCTCAAGACGACCAGATGAGCACCGCTCACGTGCCCCACGCACAGGAAACCGGTATACCTAACACCCGCGTACTGTATGTCGACCTCCTCCAGTTTACCCAAGTACTCCTTGTACATTTGGTGTTTAGCAGGGATTACGAAGTCTATGCGCAAGTCCACGAGGTATTTTACCACTTCGTTTACTGCGAATTCTTTGTCTGCGAAGAGGGTGACGAGTTTTAGCTGGTACTTGTGTATTTCTTTGGTGAATGTTTGCATGGTGTTTTTGAAGGTTTCTGCTATGTTTTTTGTTGTTATTGGTAGGACGTCGAGGAAGGCTTGTTTTCTCCCCAAGAGGAAGAGGGTCGCTTGGCCTAGTCCCCATGTTGTGCCTTTGGTGGGTCTGGTTTTGGTTAGCATTGTTTTGTCTTTGTGGTATTGGGGTATTGTGTGGAAGTCTATTGCTACTCTTTTTTCTCTTGTGTCTCTGAGGGTTTTCTTGCCTAGTCCTTGTATTGTTTGTCTCACTTTTTCAGGGGAGAGGTTTTTTAGTCCTTTCAAGGTTTTTCTCCCTTGGTTTCCTAGTCTGGTTAGGTAGTCTCCCCTTGCCTCGAGTAGGGTTTTGAATGATTGTGGGGGTAAAAGTTTAAAAAGTGTGGTTGTTTTTAGTTGTTTGAGGGCGGACCGGGCGAAGTCCCTGACACGTTTCACACGTTTGGTCTTGTCCCCTTTCGTGTGTCTGTGTTCCATATGTCCCGGTCTGCCCTCTAATATACAAACTTTTCTCCAAAATTTTCGTCTTTGCTCGATTTTTATTGTATTTTATTCATCTCATTTTTTACACAAAAAACGAGATTCCCATACTGACGTAGTAGTATTGGACGAAGAGGCCGGCGTCGGGCCTGACATAACCATATATACGGGGAAGTCTAAAATAAGGGTTAAAGTCCAAGGTATGGTCCTACCAAATAATCCTGCACGGGTACGTGATCTCGATTTTGATTACTTCATAATAGTAGTAGTGAGGGGTCTAAATAGTGTGGGCTACTTTATTATTGAAAGAAATGAGGTAGAGAGACTGATTAAAGAAGGCCTGGTAAAATACAAAAAGGGATCGGAGAAGTTCGGCTGGATACCGAGGAAGGTTTACGAGAAATATAGGATAGAGTTAGACGATTTAGTAAATAAATTGAGAGAAGCCGAGCAATAGTATCGGGATGGCCTCACTATAGGTAACCGAAAGGGGTCTGGTAAAAGAAACGATGATCGGCCTACAGTGAATATAATTAAGAATGTAACTGTAATCCGTATTTTCAAATTGGTACTGTCACTCATCTCAACATAATTTGATCTTAAAATAATAAGGGTTTAATTCATCTGCCCAAATAGTATTAACATAAATGTCAGAGACACAGTACTATCATTGTATCGGCCGCACCTATTTTGCCAAATTTACAAACTGAGGTCGGAAAGCCTCAGTAAGGGAATGGACAGTCCCTTATATATAGTTTTTTCATAATAATTGCAAACGCATTAGAATCGGTTTTACCTTAAGATGGTAAAAGTAGGCTAAATAATCGAGGCGGCAAGATATTTTTTGTCAAATAAATGTCACTTACCCTTCGCGTATATTCCGCACTTGCATTCACCATGGAAAACACTATAATGCTCAGATAAGAATTACCCTAGTAATCTTAACTTCTACTTTATGATGCTCTAACTCTCGCCGGTAATAGTCTAGATGCATAATACATCGATAGATTAAAGAGGCTAATAACTCTAATGACCATTTGATAATATCTTACTATGATATCTCTAAAATTAATATATGAGTATAAAATATGTTAACGTATGAAATATCACGTGAGATATCACGATGCCGATATGTTAATGCATATTACATTATCTTTTTTTCGAGGTGAAAGTGTGAATGGAGCCATTTCAGTGCAAACAAGGTCAAATTATCTGTCCTTATTGCGGGGCGTGTGCAGGCATGCCAGATCCTATTAATAGTCCTCCTACTATTTTGATAGAAAATAAATTTAATGACCCATTTATTCCGCTAGAATACTTCTTACAAAAGCCGATAGATCAAGTAATACAGCTATTAAAACAAAGACGACCTATAAAATGTGTGTGTGGAAGAAAATATTATTTAATTCAAATACCTAAAGATAGAGTTGAAGATTACATAACGACTTTAGATTTTACTGATAATGTGATAACTGAAGCTAAGCGTTATAAGATCCTTACTAGTGAGAGGAAATTTAAGAGCATAATTAAAAATAATATAACGGGTGTTACGATACCCGTGAACTTTAAACCTGATGATGAAGAAATACCAGATGAAATTAAGAATAATAAGTTAAAGCTGGCAAAAATTAAGAGTATAAGTATAATAAAAAAACCAAAAGGTGTTTTTACTCATATAATTTTCAAAAATCCTGAGGATAAAAAAATTTATTTCCTTACATGTATAAGAGTATTAAACCCTAATTTTACTGAAGAAAGGATATGTTTTAAGCTTACCCCTGTTGTTGTGAGCAAGAAGGAGGGTGGTAAATATGGTTGAACCTAAAAAGACTCTTCCTGATGGTACAAAGATATATTCATTGAACAGTTTAGATGATGCATTTAATGAGGTTGAGGAAGTTGACTTAACTGTTAGCGATTTAATATTATTCTTACTATGGTGTGATAAAGACAAACCAATAGTTGGTACTACTGTACTTGTTAAAGAAGCCCTTATGTTCTGGAAAGAACTAAGAAAGAGAGGATATAAAGTTGAAGACCTTCACTTTTACTCAGAGCTTTATAGTAATTACAACAATCTCATAATACCTACTGTTAAAGATCTTTATTTTGCCGGTTTCATTATCATAGCCACTACCGCAGATAAAAGACAAAAAGTTTATATGCTGAGTAAGGAAGGTATTAACGAAGCAAATAATCTAGTAAGAGAGAGGATTAAAGTAAAAGACGACATAGAATATTTTATGAAAATAAGAAAAGAATTAGATAATCAATATTCCCGCCTTAACTTATATTTAGATAATCTATATTTCTTCCATAACTTATCTAATAAAGTTTATATTGATATTATTAAGAGAAAAATTAACAAATTTAATAAATATCTTGCTAACGAATTTGCTAAGGGTAGAACTAAAGTTATTGTTATAGGTCCTCCAGCGAGCGGAAAAAGTAAGTTTATAGAATTCTTGATGACTGATTTAAAAGATGATCCCTTATTAAGTAACTTAACTATCGAAGAGAAAACATTAGGCTTCAAGGTAAATGATGAGGAAATCCAGGGAATTATAAGAGCTGAGAGAAACAAAGATTTTAATAAAGCCATTAGGATATTTGTCTCTAAAATTAAGAAAAATATATTTCCGAGTCTCAACCCTAAGGAGAAGGATATAGATGAGGGAGATGCATTCGGATTCTGGTTTTCAGAAGACGAACTTAAAACAGGTCTAGAACCTTTTGAGTGGGAGACAGAAGACGGTAAAAAGATAATGTATCACTTGCCAAACCTACTATTACGTATTTATCGTTATCGTGATGATATAGATATAAGAGAGTATTATAGAAGGCAAAGGGAATTATACAATAAGCTTTTGAGTATTTTCGGGATAGGTAGTAATGTCCCTACTTTTGGAAGCTTCCCTGAAGTTTTTCACTCTGATATAGACGAGTTGTTAGAACATTTTTCATCAATAGCAGAAAGCTTGGCCTACAGCTCAGCAAGCGTGATTGCCGGAATAGTTGGTGCTTACCTTATAGTGAGTTTATTAGGTAAGGGAGAAAAAATAGAGCCAACAGAAAATCTGATACATATATTGGGAGAACTTGAATGGAGAGTACGTGAGTTATTTGCCGCGAGACTTGCTGTTAAAATGGGTATGAATACTAAAGAGGGAGCCTGGGAAGTATCTCAAGCTCTTAATACACTTATCTCTACGAATAAATTCATTGAAATTCTTAGAGAGAAGGAAAACAAAACGGAAGAGCAGGAAATATATAAACAGCTATATGTTTTACTCACTATGAAAAAGTCGCTTTAATAGAAGACACTAAAGAGCTTAAAAATATTAAGAGATTTTAATTTTCGATTTTTCTTGGTTTTGTTAATTTTTTAGAAATTAATTTTAACTTTTTTGCACAACTTACGCAATATTACAGATAATCTTTTTTCATTTTTCACGTAATTTTCATTTTTATCATATCGTTGCGTATCCGCCCATTTTATCGAGACCCCTGGGAGCGAGGGCTCAGAATCAGACAGACAGCCAGTTAGTAGGTCCTAAGTAGTCAGATAAGAAGTTAGGTATGTTTAGTAGGTTCTAAGTCGGTGGGTTAAGGGCGATAGCCCCTTATACTTTTATATAATAGATAGGGTAGGGGTTAAGGGCGATAGCCCCTTATAGACTTTTAATGTAAAGTATTCTATGTAGATTCTTAAAGGAGAGAATTGAGTTAAGGACTAAGGGTTAAGAGAAGAGTAGGAATAGCACAATTGTAAATTTGTTAGAATGTGTAGAATTATTTATGTAGAGAAATGTAAGTTAGGAGGGATTATAAAGGGAAAGGTAAGATAATAGCTGCTTATTGTAAAAAGGAACCTGTACCAATTAGAGGTTTTTGTAAGGCAAAAATAGTAGGGTAAGAAAAGAGGGAAGAGCTGCTTAAGTTAGGAGAGAGAAGAATTAGAGTAGGGATAGTTAGGAAATTTAGGAGATTTAGAAGGATAAAAAGTGGAGTGTAATAGTAGGAGAGTAGAAGAAAAGATGAAAAGAGGAGTGTAAGAATAGTAGGAGCAGAGAGAGTTAGTAAGAAAAAGAAGAGTTGTTTAGGTAAGAAGAGGGACAGAAACAGAGAAAGAGAAAGCTGCACAGAAATAGTAAGCAGGGTTAGAAACAGAGAGAGTAAGAAATGTAGAGAATAAGCAAGAATGAAGAAAAATAGTTTGAGAGTGTAGTAAGTAGAGTGGAAGCAAAATAGAGTTTGCAAAGCAAAGAAGAAAGAGAGTAAGAAAAGAGAGTAAGCAAAAAGGGGCAGGCGGAAAGCCCGAAAGATATGTTAGAATTTGTTTAAGATAAAAGAAATAAAGGGGGAATTGGGGGTATAGATATGAAATGCCTACGGATTCTTACGTATTTGTATTAATCCTTATTACTAGCCTATATTTGTTTATTGTTTTGAACTAGAATATACTAAAGATTATTAGTATGTTTAATATATACTAAGGTGAGAAGGGATAATTATGAGTATGAATGAGAATAATGTGATAGATAATAGTAGTAATGAGAATTTAATAAAAAAGACTGATATAAATGAGAAAAATCGTAATATTAGTAATATAAAACGGTTAATATTAGTGCATAAAGATGATGAGCTGAGCCTCTCTATAAGTATGTGGAGAAAGTTATACTAAGGGTAATTGACGAATACGTAAGGGAAAATAAACGGCCAATTAGGAGAAAGGAGCTGACAGAGTACGTATTTGCTTTTGACGAAAGAATGGGGACTGTTCTCATGCAGTCATGAAATTCGAAAATTATTTGTAATATTATATCAAATTAACGCAGTGTATTTAATCGTCTTCAAATGACCTCATTTAAGGGTGTAGCCTCTCTCAAGAAAACACAAGGGTAAATAACTTGTGCTTTTTAGACCTACCTACGAGGACATCACAACCTTTATACATATAATGTTTTAAAAAACAATATTTTCCCTTTACAATTCTAGGTCTTTTCAATAGTTCAAGATAGTAAAAATAATTTTTATAAATACTCTAATATTTTTACAAATACTTTTCGAATTTGATGACTGTTTGAGAACACCCCCAAAGAATGAGGAAATACGACGAGGTCAGTAAGCACGACGAGAGCATAATTAGTTATGCTATAACCAGGCTGCTTAAGAAGAAGAAATTAGCGAAGATACAATACTGTAAGGAGTGGAAAAACGGAAAGTGTGTTGAATACTACAAACGTGTGGACTATATTCTTGATGAGCACCTTAAGGACCCGGAACTGCTGCAATACCTAAAAAATAACGGCCTTGTTACGGATACTAATGAGGGATTAACGTCTTTTTGTTTAAGATTGCCGCGTGTATCCTCGTAGGCTATTGTTATTTTTCCGTCTGACTGTTTGATACTTACTACCCTGTCCATAATTGTTTTAATAAAGTTATAATCCAAGCTAGAGATTTTGAACTCCTTACCGTTAATTATTATTGCAGCTCTATTGTTATATCTTACTAACTTGGCCCCTTTGAGTTCTATACTCTCGATAGGCGTTAGTTCCCCGGTTAACGTAGTGTCGGTTGTCCCTTTTGACCTTTCGAATCCTTTGCCGTTAGCTACACTATTAGCAGTTGCAACTTTAGGTAGCTTTTGCTCTGATCCTTTAGGCGTTAACTCCCCGCTTAACGCTTTGAAACGTTCTCTTGTCTATTGATTGCTATATCATTATTCATTAATTTGTGTGAATCAGTTATTTCTTCTCTCGTGAAACGCATAACGTTACTAAATCATGTTAAGTGGAAACTTTTTAGAGATTCGGTTGTCCGGGGGGCAAATCCCCGCGGCGGCACTAGTTCTTCATGAATATTCTATCTACATAGCTAAAGGCTATGAGTAATTGTTAGGAATAAGCATGATTTAGTTGTCACTTTCCCTAAAAATTATTTAGATATAACGTAATTATGAGTATTAACTCTTGAATTTTGAATATGCTATTACGTTCACATTCAATAAAACTTTTTACATCGTTCAAGAGTTAAAAAAAGGATGTTTAAGCTAAATTTAATTGAGGAAATATGTTGAAAATATTTAAAGTTAATATTATAGGATTGATAATAATTTCAGTGTTTCTTTTTTCAGCTTTTTCTTATTCAGTCTTCTTAAACCATTTAGTTTTAGCAAGTGATACTAACTCGTCTAACGGCACTGCAGTTGATTATTTACACTTATATGTAATCAATGGAGAGAATATGAGGTGTGAAGAAATCGAAAATGTTTCGATTAAATTTATACTGAATGCATCTAATTATACTATATTATATAATTTATCCAAGGGTAATTATGATTTCAGAATATACAAAGCGAACGTTACACTAGTAATAAACAATTCTGAGTCTGTAAAAGCTATTTCTTTTGTTGTGCTATACATAGAGAAACATAAAGATTACAATATCACAATTGGTATAAGTATATTCAACACATCTAGGGGCACATTCACGGTTATAATGGCATATTTAAAGCCAGATAAGAATAATCTTAATACGGGAGATCTATTCTTTATGAACACCTCACGAATGAGTATTAGTGATCAGATAATACAATTCTCTGCATATGTTTATAAAATAGGAAAATTGTATGAAAAGTCACAAAATAACTCAATTAAGCTTTTAGGTCAAAGATATATTGAAATTGCTAAAGCTATGAAGCATTTAGCAAATATTGTAAAGCATTTATGGATTGGTAATATAAAGTCCGAATATATTATTTCCTCAGTTGCTGATGATACAATAAGTTGTGCTATTTCAATAATAACTACTGCTGGAACTGTAGCAGCTTTATTTGTAGCTGCAGTAGAAGCTGCACCAGTATCATTCGTCTTAGCATCTTATCTTCTTCCGTTTGAATTTGCTAATCTTGGGTACGCTTGTTATGGTGGTTAAATTGGTTTCTGTGAGAAGAATTTTATTAACTACTTCATTTGCCATAGTTGCTATATTCTCGATCGTAGGATATAACTACTCTCTTCATTCTCATTCCAATTCTCAACTTCCCTATATTTTCTTAGTACAAGCTGTAGTAGGCACAGTGGGATTAATTGAATCAATTATCACAATTCCGTACAAAGATCATACTGAAGATTCTTATTTTAAACAAAAATGGAGGGATTTTATCCTGTTATCCACACCAGTTATATTAGTTTATGTAATCGCAGGTATAATAGTTGCGATATTCTTCAAAAGTATTACGACCCTTCTTGAGATAAGTTTATTGTATGGGATCGTGATTAGCATACTCTACATTAAGAAAGTAATTTTCCACTCAAGAGACGTTTAATATGTTTTATTTATGGTTATTTTTTTAACTCCCCTTTAACAATTCAGTTATATAAACGGGACAGCAGTACTAGTTGTTAACGGTGATGAGAATGCCTGAAATATTCTTTTTTAGCATACTATGCGGGTACTAGTTGTTAGTGGTGTTGAAAATATTTATTAGTTGCTCAAAATTCTATTATTATTTAGTTTTTAGTGTTATACCATTTACGTTCGCAGTAATTCTTGGATTACTTACTGTTTATTCTATGGTAAAGAAGGAAGATGTAAAAGAGAATAAGGAACGATCTCCTTTGCAAGGTTTATCATCCTTATTTGGCTTTCTATTGCAGACTTCCCTTTATCCATTTCACCACCTCCTTTAGCCCTATTATAAAGGTCTTCTGTAATTGTCCTATTATACTGCTTAAAAGGAAATCCCGTTTGTCGCATCAAGGTAAAGAGAGATTATGAAATGTGGAGATAAAACCATTAAGCTTTCTATAACCTTAGTCGGTATTGTTATTCCTTCCCTTTCAATCAGCTAGGTCGGTAAGCAAGTGAGTTTTCCCAGGGAGTCCTTTCTCAGGTATATAATAAGTGCCTTCAATGCTTTTTCTATTGCTTATTGAGAGTAAAACGCTGAAGCGTAATACTTTCCGTTAAGCAAAAGGACTCTAGCAGTATACAAATCTTCGGTAGCCTGCTCCATCCAGTCCTTGTACTTCATCTTGTCATCTTTATTCCCTTTCATTTAAATATCTATGAGCATGCTTGTTGATCCCTTCAATTTCCCTTTATTAAGCCAGTTGGTTTACATAAAATTCTAAATTAGACGTTGAGTTAAAAGCAAGTTTTACGTTCATTTTAATAAAAAAATGGACTATCTCACAAAGCAAGCTAATTCTGCTTTGTTAGTGCCCCTAACAGATATTAAGCCTTGTTTTTACTAAGCGTTTGATTAAGAGTGAGTTTCACTAGTTTCTATAAAAGTCGAGCGGCACTACAAGATGTGAACATAAAGTAAAGATCTACACTAGTGCTTCTAGAATGTTTATAGCTTTAAACAGAGGATATAACACCTGGTAATAGTCTAGGAACTTTCCAAAATACTTAATCAATATTATTATCAGACCTTCTATCTAGTTAATGAATTCTACTTCGTCATTTATACCTATAAGTTCCTTTTCTCTCCTGAAGAGTGCCTTTGTATTTAGGAATTTAGCAGTTCCTATAGCGAAGCAATCAGCTAAGGAAATCGAGTACTTGCACTTGCATTCTGATGCATACTTTAAAATTTTGGGTTTTACTCCAAATATCTCAAAGTATCCAGAATTTATTAAGCCTTTAAATATCTTTTCTGCCTTTTTCCTCCCTAACCTCCTGCAAAGCACGTAATATACTTCGGCAAGGTTCACTACACTGACGTATGCTGTTACTTCTTGGTTAAGTATCTTGTCGTAATATTCTCTGAATTCACCTTCTAGAAAGGAGAGAATTACTCCAGTATCAAGGACTACTTTTTTCATCATCTTCCTTGCGTCCCTTCAGAAGTTCTTCATATAAGTTTTCCCCTTTTGCTATTCCGAAAAGTTCTTCAGCGAGTTTCCTGTCCTTAAACTTTCTCTCAATTAAGTATTTTATTACGTCGTCATAGGAAACTCTTCTTCCTAATTTCTTTTCAAGCATTCCGGCAATTTCAGTAAGCTTTTTCTTAGTCTCCTCTTTCACTTTTATGCTTTCCATATTTTCCACTTTTTCCACCAAGTATATAAAGCTTTATTGAGTTAGTGCTTTGTGGAATAGTTTAATTTTTATCAAAATTGGTAAAACTCACTCTTAATCCAACGCTTAATTTAGATTTTTATATAAACTAATGGGCTTAACACCTAAAGGAATTGAAGTAGGTGGGTCATTCACGGATCTATTGCAATTTCAGTTTGTCTTAATGCAGTGGTATTTTAACTGTTAATTATACACTCGGTAAAATTAATACTAAAATGCTGATAGGACGTATAATGAGGGGTTATAACTTTAATTAAATAGAATGTTCTACGGATATTTGGGTTATTTGTACATTGAATTATGCTAATTTAATAGAGCATATTTTAACTTGCAATGGGGACGTGAGCGGCCCTCTGTACTCCATTAGTTAAGTTTAATTATTTGGTAATCAGATCATCTTTTGGTAAAAAATGGAGAAAGTGGTAATAAAGAGAGTTGATAGTCAAGGGAGGGTAGTTATACCAAAAGAATGGAGGGATAAGTTTAACACTGACGAGTTCGTACTTGTTTTAAAAGAAGATAAGATTGAACTTTATCCCCGCGTTTCAAACTTAACAAAACTTATTGACAGTATTGATGTTGAAGAATTGCCCGGTGATTGGCATGAGCTTAAACGTAAAGTTTATAGACTCTAACGTGTTTGTTTATGCATTATTGAAACCAAAACGTTCAGTTGATGAAAAGATTGTAAAAATGAAAGAGAAAGCAAAGGAAATATTGACACGAATTGATAACGGGGAGGAAAAAGTTCTAACTACTGTAGTCCACATTTCTGAAATTGCTAACGTAATCGAGAACTTGTCTAGCCTCACGACCTCAATTAAGGTTATAGAAAACGTAATTAACAACGAAAACATTCTCGTTAAAGAAGTCACAGTACAAGATTACACTGAAGCTGTTAAAATAGCCAATGAGGAAAGCGTAAGCATTAACGATGCTCTAGCTTATGTCATAATGATGAAAAACGGTATTAACGAGATTTATACTTTTGATGAAAAACATTTTAAGAAATTGAATGTAAAGATTTTGTAAATATCTACGCTAAAGTGTAACTGTTAAGTCAAATATTACAGCCTAGCTAGGGTTTCGGTTTTCGATAAAACGCTATACGTTCATCTAGGAGTCGCTTTATCTTATAACCAACTTTAAGTACTTAGAGTACTACTGTATGCCAGAAACTATAGCTACTAGAAAATATCAAATCACGATACCTAAGGGGGTAAAAGATGTCTAAGGTATTAAAGTTAGAGATAGCTTATAATTAGAGTTGGGAAGGTAAGATAATAATAGAACCAATCAGAGCTTCAGATGCACTTAAGAGGTTAGCCACTATAGTTGATAAATACTTAGGAGGATCAAAGAGTATTGATGCGGTGAAACTTGTTGAGTAGCCTCTTAATAGAGAAATAGGCTTATATTGACACCAGCATTTTCATTTGTGTTACTTTAAAGAACCCTGGATCTTTATAATGATGCTATAAAATACTTGATATGCTAGTATCTGGTGGGTTTAAAGGCTTTGGCTCTCACCTTATACTGTTTGAGCTCTTTGGTAGCTTATCTAAGATCGATATAAAAGCCATATACGACGCTGTCAATTAGTACCTAGACCTTCCAATAACAATACTGGAAATGAACAGGGATCCTTCTGGTTACGCTAAAGAAATAGCAAAACTTTCAGTAACTTATGATGCATTACATGCTGCTTTAGTAAGCCAGAACGGGGTTAAGGTAGTTATTACTGAAGATGCGAATGACTGGAGCAAAATAGGGGAGGTCTGGCCTAAAGTAAAGGAAAAGCTTGACGTTAAAGATAATAGTAGTAGTTTCTCCTACGAAGGGTAAATTAGTATAAAACGATTTACAAATAGAGCAAAAACTCATTATCTTATACTTGCTCAGAAACTAAAGGACAAACACCAGGTCCTTTAGATTAACAAGGTTTTCCTAATCCCACATTAATAGTGTTATTGTCCTTTATGAATTAACTGAGTATAATAATAAGCAATACCTTATCATTAGTGTATAACTGAGATAATAGAAGAAATTATAGTTCTCACACCCTTATTTGTTCTAGCATGAAAACCAGTAAGTATTTGCTAACTAACTAGGGTTGTAAACATAATTTTCTGTCTCTCCTTTATTTCCTCATTCCCACGCATCTGTTAAGGCTGTTTATATTTTCTATGCTGGACTAGGTATTTTCCTCTATTGAGTTGTTTTTAAAGTATCTCATGATTTTCATCTATTACCTAGTTTAGTTTGCATTAAAATAGGGTGCGATTATCAAAAGCATTCTGATTATAGTTAACTTTTTTTTTAAAATCTCAATTCACTTATGCCTCAAAATTTAAAGCCTAAAAATATTAAACTGTTGCATTATGAAGAGAAGAAGAGTGATAAACAAATTTTTAGACAAGGAGTTACTCTAATAGAGTATGAAAACGCTCCATCAAAGATAATATCTTGGAGTCAGCTAATAGAAGGCGATCCTTTTGGAGAACATGAAATAACGTATAGTAGGATAAATTATGGTTCAGAGAGTGTATCGAGGAGGTTCAAGGTCAAGTATTTAGGAAAGGAAGGGGATAAGCATAGAGTTTTAATAAAAGAAGGCGTAAGTGGTTGTAGAACTAGGAGCAGAAGAATAGAGAACGAGGAAATATTAATACCAGATAAACTATACCAGCCTTACCCTTTGCAACAGAAGAGCGAAGAAGGGAAAGACCCAAATCCTATAGAATGTGAAATTTGTAAAGTACTGGTTGGTGTGCTATGTGGATTACTTGCGACTAAAGTAGCTAGTGCGATTGCATGTGATGAAGTTTGTGATATTGACGTCTGTATAATATTTATTGAGGATCCGATTATTTACATTATATGTGCAGGGTCATGCGATATAATATGTAATGAGGTTTTACAGATTATTTTACAAATTGGTATTGATAAGGCTTGCACAATAGGTGGTGATTACGTATGTGAAAAAGCTGGGTTTTGTTGTTAATTTTTTTTTACAAAAATTTTTATAAAAGATAAATAAGTATTCTAAAAGTGGTCATGATGACGGATGAGAGAAGAAGGATTATCTTTGGTCCAACCAAAAAAATATCGACTTTAAAATATCTCTTACTTATGTTATTATTTTCAGCGTTACCATCGGCTGTAGTATATATTCTAGCTGATGAAATTCTTTATACCTATTCGCATAACTCCGTTTTATCATCTAATTTGAGCTTCTTAATATCTGCAATATTGTTAGGAATATCAAGCATTTACATTAACAGATATCTTATGAGGCGTGGGATAAGACCCCCTGGAATTAGGAAAAAAGAGGCTAGGACTAAGTACACACTTTCTCCGGAGAGCGGACAACCTATTGATGAAAAAGTAATAAAGAGGTATGAGAAGGCGTTAGCGTTTTCGGATAAGGAGTCGGAAAATTATATAGCAGAGTTAGCTATTCTTGGTATGATGTATTTACAGAACGCTGTAGCTTATAATAACAAAGACCTCTACTTGAGGGCTAAGGACTACTTATCAAAGGCTGAGGAGGCGATGCATGAAAGGAGTGTGAGCTTTGAGACTAAAGCACTCGTTGATAATTTGAGGAGTAAGATCGAGACTTATAAATATCGTTTTGGGGAAAGATAAAAACTTAGATTTATAGGATTTGATTTTTGAATTCTTATGGGAGTACAGACACAGGATAGTGAACCTCAGACGATGGATCCTTAGCAGACAAGCTGTTCATCTTACGAGGGCATTTAGGGATGGTCAAAAGTTTACATACTGCTTAGTAAATTTCTTTGTGTTTATAGGCCGTGTTTATAAGTGGAGTAAGCCCGAGATAAAGTGCTATTAGCATAACTAGAAGTAATGTGTGTCCTATAATTAAATATAAATATTTTAAATTATCGCCTCCTCTTAATCTTTTATAGATGAAGTAAAAACTCCAAGCAAATCAACTATAGTTGAAACAGTCCGGAAAGCCTCTTTGTTAACAAATATAAAGTAGTATGGTAAATGCTGCTGTAATGAAGAGAAGTGTTATTTTTGTCCACATGGTGATTAGATATCTTGAATTTATTATCTGAAATGATAATTCCCTATTTAAGTTTAATAGCCTAGTGACAATTTATTTTTAACTGTCATTACAACAGTATAGGATACGTAAGATGCAGGTGATTCATGTTTATTTTGTAATTTCTATTTATCTAATTATGGTTAGATTTAATTATTTAAAAAATAATATACATATATAACAACGTTAGTACATGGTACCGTGTAAAGGTGTGTGATAACAGGATATAATTCAGTATTTTACGTAGGATGGTTTCGTATGCGCCTAACTATCAACCCATGAATTGTACTGACCTAAGAGAATATTTCAATTTAGAATGGATGCCTCAACGACCCTCACTTTTCCTTAATTAGGACTCTTGGTAAGTCTGTCACATTTACTTCATTTCTAATCTCTTCGTTAGTAAGGACGTCGAGATATTCCCCATCTATCCTTATAGTCTGTTCTCCTAGACTTGCTAATGTCTTTACGATAACTAGTATTCTCTTTCCTCTGGTAAATCCGCAAAGGCCTAATGGTAATTTCAGCGGTTCGTAACTCCCGTTAATTATTACTTCGTCATATAGTTGCCTTAAATGAAGCAACTTATATGTAGTGTAGACCTTTATTCTCCCATCGTCCATGTTCCTCGACATTAGGCTGTCATATTTCTTAGAATTTTTTAGAAGTGTATTTAATTTGTCGAAGTCTACACTTCTCCTGTTATCTGGATCCGTCAATAAATATCTCCACGTCTCAGTGCCTTGATAGAAGTCTGGTACGCCAGGTGATAAGACCTTTAGTGTGAGTAGAGATAAGGATTTAATCATACCTAATTTCCTGATTGTAGTTTCGTATTCAAGAAATGACCTCTGGAACTCTTTATTATCAAATGTTTCATTAACTAGTTCTATTAATTTATTTTCATATTCTTGGTTTATTTTTAGCCATGAAGTGTGTTCTTTAGCCTCTCTTACACTTTTAATCATATGAGATTTTAGCCTCTCTTTATAGTCGACTGTAAACCCCTCATAATAGCTCCCTACCAATACTTGGTAAAACCTGTATTCTGTATTTCTATCTACTTTTGGGTTCAGGATCTCATGCCACTCTTTTACTCTTTTTTCCCATTCTTTTGGTTTTTCGCTGATTGCACTTATTTTCATCCTTACATCTTCACTAAATTTAGTGTCGTGCGTGCTTGTGGCGTTTAATGATAATGACGAGATACGAGAGCTATTAAATTCATGGAATTTGCTACAGTCAAAGTGGTAATAAGCTAAATTACTACCGACCTCGTTAAGGGAAACAAGCCTGTTATATCTATATAGGAAAGTATCCTCATACGCCTTTGCGAAAACTGCTGGCATGAACTGTTGGAGTTTAGTATATATTTCTGGTCTTTCTTTAGCTGCTTTTGATATTTCTTCTCCCTTGTCGCACTCCTTAATTACCTCGTTATTATAAGTCCTATAACGAGTTAAGCAGCTCAGGTAATTTTTCAATGTTTCGGTGCTAACGCCCAATAGCTTTGAAAGTCGTGATACCTCGTAATTAAATAGTTCTTCGATGACGAATTTCTTAGCCTCTTTTATAGCTTTATCTATATCGTATGTGAAATCAGTACCTATAAAGTCGTAATAAACTCTTGTCATGTCTTCTTCATTGAAAGTATATAATAGGTTGGAGAAATTTAGAAAATCATATCCGGTAGTGCCATCCGGCCCGTTGAATAATTTTTCATCGAATGACAATATTTTTTCTACTAAAATTATTTTATTCTTGGATTTTTCTTTTAGCTTTTTCACATATTTTTCTGGCTCATATAGGCCATCGACATGGTCTATTCTAAATCCGTCTACATCAAATTCAAGAATTTTCTTGTGCGTTTCCTCAAAAACAAAATCAACTTCTTGGTTTATTGCTATTAATTCGTTTACATCAAAAAATCTTCTATAAGAGGGTGGTTCTTTCCAGTACGTCAGTTCATAAAACTGGTCTCTGAGTGTTTCGTTTAGGTCTTGTCCCATCCGCGATAAGGGTAGCCTCCAATCATGATATTTTAAGAAATAATTGCCATCCTTATCTTTTATTATTTCTATAAGACCACGTGAGACAACATTATCAAGGCTGTCCTCAAGTATCGGTAACCTTATTTTATTTTCCTCTTTGTAAAAATCAAAGAACTGGTAATATTTACTCGTCTTGCCGTTCTTTAAAACGTCCATTAATCTCCAATTATCTGAGTGAACCGCTGTATGGTTAGGTACTATATCTTGGATTATACCAAGGCCTTTCTCTTTTGCTTTTCTGATTAGCTCTCTATATTTATCTTCCCCACCAAGTTCTGGGTTTATTTTTGTGTGGTCGGTTACGTCATAACCATGAGTACTTCCTGGTCTGGCCTGAAAGACTGGAGATAGATATAGGTGTGAGATACCTAGTTCTGTGAAATAGTCTAGATGTTCTATTACATTATCAAAATTAAAGCCTTTATTTAACTGAACTCTATAGGTAGATAGAAGTTTCATGCTTCCACTCTTCTGTAGACTAGAGCGGTTTTTCCGTCTATCTCTTTTTCGGTTCCTCCTTCTACTATCTCCTTTCTATCTTCTAGGTATGGGTGTAATACCAGTTCCCATTTGCCTTGGGGGAATTTGAACTTAATATTATTATTTCCCCCATTTAGTATTATTAAGAAAGTGTCATCAGCTATTCTCTCCCCGTATTTGTTTATCTCATCTATTGCGCTCCCTTCTAACACATAGGCGATAAAGTTAGTATTTGATTTCCATGTAGCTTCATCTACTTCTGCCCCGTCAGGCTTCAGCCAAGTTACGTCTTTCATAGGCAGTCCGAATAGTTTTCTACCTTGAAAGTACCTTGCTCTCCTAAATATAGGGTGAGCTCTGTAAAAGTATATGAGTTCTCTGACAAAACTATGAAATTTTAATTTTCTATCGTCTAAATTCCAATCGAACCAGCTTATCTCGTTATCCTGACAGAACGCATTGTTATTTCCTTTTTGTGTCCTCCCTATTTCGTCCCCTCCTAAGATCATCGGTATACCTTGGCTCGTGAAGAGCGTTATTAGAAGATTTCTCTTTTGTTTTTCTCTACACATTATCACGTTCGGGTCTTGGGTTTCCCCCTCAAATCCACAATTCCAACTGTAGTTTTCATTCATCCCGTCTTCGTTATTGAGTTGGTTAGCTTCGTTATGTTTTTGGTTATAACTCACTAAGTCCGCTAACGTAAACCCATCGTGAGAAGTAATGTAGTTTATACTTGCAAACGGGGTCTTATTATTCCCGGCATAAAGGTCTGGTGATCCTAATAATCTATTTGCTAATTCTTCGAAGGGTACCGCATCTCCTTTCCAAAACCTCCTAATATCGTCTCTGTACTTCCCGTTCCATTCTGCCCATAAATAGGGGAAATTGCCTACTTGGTAGCCTCCCGGTCCCACGTCCCAAGGTTCTGCGATCAGTTTAACTTGTGATAGGACTGGGTCTTGCTGGATTGCTACGAAAAATGTCGATAGCATGTTTACGCTGTATAGCTGGCGTGCCAATGCTGAGGCTAAGTCGAACCTGAACCCATCTACGTGCATCTCTAATACCCAGTATCTTAAGCTGTCTAGGACCATCTGGAGGACTCTAGGGTGTGACAAGTTAAGTGTATTCCCAGTCCCGGTAAAATCAAGGTAATACCTAGGGTTTTTGGGGTCTAATAAGTAATATGCTCTATTATCTATCCCTTTGAAGCTCAGGGTCGGTCCTAAGTGGTTCCCTTCAGCTGTGTGGTTATAAACTACGTCTATTATAACCTCAATTCCGGCCTCGTGAAGTTTATTTATCATTTTCTTAAACTCATAGACTTGTTCTCCTAAGCATCCGCTACTAGAATAACGACATTCTGGGGAGAAGTAATTAATAGGGTTATATCCCCAGTAATTCTTAAGTCCTTTTTCTATTAAGAACCTTTCGTCTACAAATTGTTGAATTGGCATAAGTTCTACGGTAGTCATTCCGAGATCCTTAAGGTAGTCGATCATTGTGTCAGAAGATAGTCCATCGAATGTCCCTCTTACATTTTCCGGGAGGTCTTGCCTAAGTTTTGTAAACCCCTTAACATGAAGCTCATAGATAACTGTATCGTTCCAAGGTATCTTTTTCTTCATAAAAAAATGTCCATCTGTCCAGTTAAAATAAGGGTCTATTACCACACTTTTGGGTATAAATTTATCGTCTTTTCGTTCATCAAACGATAGGTCTTGGTTTTGTTCACCTATCTTATAGCCAAAGACTGTGTCGTCCCATGTCAAACCCCCATTAATCGCTTTAGCGTAGGGGTCTATCAGTACCTTATTAGGATTAAACCTTAAGCCTTCTTCGGGTTTATAAGGTCCGTAGACTCTATAAGCGTATAGTTGTCTAGGTCTTATCCCAGGGACAAATACGTGCCATAAGTCACCGGTCTTCTGCGTAACTTCAATTACTTCTTTTGGTTCGTCCTGTTTTATGTTCGAGTATAGCAGTAGCTCGACTTTTGTTGCGTTTTCTGAGAAAATAACAAAGTTAGTACCGTCTTCTTCTTCGATCCACGTGGACCCTATCGGGTAAGGCTCACCTGGTCTTAGAGGTCTATCCCTATTCTTCATACTGTCTGATATACTCCTATCCCCTTAGTAATTTTTATCTTACTATGTCTCTGAATTTTTTCTGGAAAATTAATACCTAATAACAAGTTTCCGTCTTCTTTAAGCTCTATAATATTATCACCAAATGAAGCTATGATTAGCAAATTAGGAATTTTGATACTTATCCAATCTGTCCCCGATTCAACGTAATCGGGTTTCTTACATTTAATTAAATAATTTCTTCTTATTTCTATCAGTTTTTTATAAAAATGTAGCACATCTTCATTAACATTCCATGATAACTTAGATTTTTGAAAGGCCTCAAGCGATTGGGGGTCAATTGATTGACCATTTTCTTTGAGCCTTCCTTCTCTCACTCCTTTAATTAGTTGAGGGTCTGAAAAGTCTGAAAAGAATAGAAAGGGTTTTGTTTCAAAGTATTCTTCACCCATAAAAAGCATTGGTATATAAGGGGAAAGAATGTATAACGTTGACGCAATCAGGTAAGATTCTTTATCTACCAGTACAGAGAGCCTTTCACCATTCCCTCTATTACCTACTTGGTCATGGTTCTGGATGTATACTACGAATTTACATCTAGAGAGCCCACCCACTGGTGCACCATGTGTTTTTCCCCTATATCTCGAGAATTTTCCGTCATAGACAAATACATCTTTAAAACTTTTCTCTATCTCTTTAATTGATCCAAAATCAGAATAGTAACCCGATTTCTCTTTCGTAATATACGCGTGGACAGAGTGGTGGAAGTCATCGGTCCACTGCATATCAATTCCGTAACCGCAATCTTCTCTAACTATTTTTGGGTCATTTAAGTCACTTTCAGCAATAACAATCTTATTTCTACTGTGAACGGTTTCAGCAATTTCTTGAAGTATGTGTTTAGGGGACATGTCAAAAATAGCGTGCACCGCATCTAGCCTCAGCCCATCTACCTTAAATATATCTAACCAATACTTAACGTTGTCAATTACTAGTTCCCTTACCTCGTCGCTCCCTCTATCATCGAAATTAAAGGTTAAACCCCAAGGGGTACGGTATTTTTCGGAGAAGTAAGGCCCTAGTTTAATAAGGTAGTTTCCTTCAGGCCCAACGTGGTTGTATACTACATCTAAAATTACCCCTAGGTTTCTTTTATGAGCTTCCCTGACAAGCTCAGCAAAGCCTTTAGGGCCACCGTATGTATTCTGAACAGCAAAAAGATAGGTACCGTCGTATCCCCAATCCCTTTCACCCGGGAATTGAGCTATTGGCATTATCTCAATTGCGGTAACTCCCAGATCCTTCAGGTAATCTAACTTTTCTATTATACCTTTAAAGTCACCTCTGTTAGAAAAAGTCCCTACGTGTATTTCATAGATTATTAGGTCTTCAGCACTCAGTCTATTTATTTCTGGGATATCAAAGTCCGTGCTTATTATTGTCGAATTACCGTGTACCCCATAAGGTTGATATCTCGATAAAGGATCTGGAATAGTTTCTTTGTTATCTAAAACCAGCTTATATTCTTGTCCTTCGGACACATTATCTATAGAGGCTGTAAAATATCCATTATCATCTTTTTCGGCCTCGTATTTCCCAATATTCAATAAATTTAATTGTAGCTTTTTAATATAAGGAGCGTATATTTTATAAATTAATTTATCTTTGTGTAGTGTAGCTCCGATCATATTGAAATAAGTTCATTAAAGTAATATATCAATCCTTCTCCATCTAGATATAAGGTGACATTGTAGACTGCATCCCCGTTATAAGCATTTAGTACATATGTAGGGGGTAAATTCCCGTATACGTTAACTTGCTGGCCTTGTACTATACTTGAAGAAGTAGAGTTTACTAAAGTGTTATTCACATACAGCTTAAGATTATAAGTGCCGTCAAGTAGCTTAATGTACTGAGTATTTAATATAAAATCGACTGAGTAGGTAAGTGTCCCGTTTGGGTATGCGATAACTGATCCTTCAGTAGGTGCTATATAATAAGGAATTTCGTGGGGCGTAACGTATACTATTGAAGCATTGGTGGAAAAGGAAGGATGTGACGATATAGCTACTTGAACGGGGTAAAATTTAGCAAAGGAGTCTACTCTTGAAATGACACTTAATAATGTGTTATTATTCGTTAGTTTAAGACTCCAACCATAGTTACCAGACCCCTCTATATCGACACCATAAACTTGGAGAGAGTTAGGGATAGTAACTGTTAGTTGACTCTTTTCGGTAGAAAAAGGGTTTACCCTAATGCTTGATGTATTTTTGTAATATTGGGTATGGGGGATTATACCCGACTGTACACCAGCACTTACTGCAACCAATATGTTGGCTGACATAGGTAGAGGCCCTTTATTAACACTTACCACACAAAACGTATAGGTAGTTGTAGAGGGCGTCTTTAATTCTTTGACTAATTCCACGTATGAGTAGAAATTAGAGTTCTCTACATAAAATATGGCTCCTAGGACTACAAATAGTAACAGGACTACTCCGAGTAGATAAATGCGTTTCATTGCGGTTAATACTTTTGTGGAGTATATTAGTTTATTTCGAAGACTAGAATGGTCAGTTTACTTTATTATCCCCATTATAGAAGATTATGAAACGGAGGGCCCTAGGAAAAAAGATGGAACAGCAAACCTATTTCCAAACTTCAAATGAAGATAAAATAATAGGCAAGCACGTGTTCGGGAACTTATATGACCTCGATGAGGAACTTCTTACGGATAAAGACTTCCTAGAGAAAGTAGTACTAGAAGCAGTAGACATAGCTAAAATGAAGTTAGTAGAAATTAAAGCATGGAAATTCGGTGGAAAGAAGGGAGGAGTTTCTATCATAGCACTAGTAGAAGAAAGCCATATAGCTCTTCACACGTGGAACGAATATAAATACGCTACATTAGATGTCTATACATGTGGTGAACAGAGCGAACCCCAGGCTGCTTTTAATTATATTATATCACAGCTTAGACCTAAGCGTTACCAAATGTTTTATGCTGATAGGTCTTCAGAGTGAGCTGAGCCGGTCATAAGATCCCCCGTCTTTTTTATTCATCATTGTTATTTTTTAATTTACATTCAAATGTAAGGCTATATATTATTTTTTCGACATCTGTCGATTATATTATAGTCAACTGTCGAAAACCTTATAATTGTATCTTTTTCATTTCACTCCTAATGAAAAGTGGAATAATAGGATGGGGTAGTTATATTCCTAGATATAGAATTAGATCCGATGAAATAGCAGAATTATGGGGTATGGAAAAAGAGGTAGTAAAAAGCCTAGGCTTATCAGAAAAATCTGTCCCCTCCTCTGATGAGGACTCTACTACCATGGCATGGGAAGCTTCTAGGAATGCACTATCACGAGCAAGGATAGATCCTTCGGAAATCAATCTCGTTTTATTTGGATCTGAGTCTAAGGTATATGCAGTAAAACCTACAGCCACAATCTTATTGGACGCACTAGGTATTTCCCATAATTCATTAAGTGCCGATTTGGAGTTTGCTTGTAGGGCAGCGTCTGCTGGCCTTAGATTAGCTTCTAGTATGGTAGAGGCTGGGAAAATTAAATACGGGTTAGTAGTCGGGAGTGATACAGCACAGTCTAATCCTGGAGACGTTTTAGAGTTAAGTTCAGCTTCAGCTGCTGTAGCATATATAGTGGGAGAAGAAAATGAGGCTTCTGCTATTATTGAAGCCTCTTCTTCGTTTTCAACCGACACTCCGGACTTTTGGAGAAGAGATGGTATGCCTTATCCATTACACGGAGAGGGATTTACTGGAGAGCCTGCTTATTTCTATCACATAATATCAGCCGTAAAGGACTTGATGGAAGAAGGTGGTTATAACATATCAGATTTTGACTATTTTGTGTTCCATCAGCCTAACGGTAAATTTCCTATACAAGTAGCGAGAAAATTAAATATCCCGATCGAAAAAGTAAAGGCGGGTCTAGTTTCTCCCTATATAGGTAATCCTTATAATGCCTCAGCGCTTCTAGGTCTTGCTAAAGTACTCGATATCTCTAAGCCTGGAGAAAGGATATTGGTAGCTCCTTTTGGAAGCGGGGCAGGTAGCGACGCATTTAGCATTTTAGTTACCGACAAGATAGTAGAGAGGCAAAAGCTAGCTCCTTCTGTGGAATATTATATAAACAGGAAGAAAGTAATACCTTATTCTCTGTACGCTAAGACTACTAATAAATTTAAGGTGTATGAGTGATGGTATCTATAGTAGCAAGTGGTCTAATTAAAATTGACCGATATTACGAGTTTTCAGAAAAGGATCTAGTGATAGAAGCCTATAAGGATTTAATGTTGAAAATAAAAGATGTTCCTTCTTCTGTAGACGCCATGATTGTTTCTAGTACATATAGCGATATATTGTCAAAAAATCTAATGTTAGCTTTTAAACTTTCTAATAAATTAGGCGTTAAATCACCAATATCCTTTAGGGTAGAAAATGGTGACAACGGGGGTGCTTCTATATTAACTGCGTATTCATTAGTTAAGTCTGGAATAGCAAATAGTGTCCTATTGGTAGGTGTGGATAAGTTTTCCGACTACCCTTCTAAATATATTAACGATGTAGTCTCATATAACCTTGATAACGAATATCAATATCAACTAGGGCTTACCCCTCATGTATATGCTGCGTTATTGATGAAAAGATATATGAAGAAGTACAAGAAAGAGTATGATTATTTTACTAATTGGCCTTTAAAAATGCACGAGAATGCAGTTGAGAATCCCTATGCTTATCTTAAATTTAAAGTAGATAAGAAAGTTATAACTGATTCACAGCTTATTTCAGAGCCGTTAAGATTATTTGATATTGCAGCTAGGGCTGATGGCGCGTCTGTAGTACTCATCACTTCTGACGATATGGCTAAGAAGTTTACGGATACACCGGTTAAGATCGAAAGTATATTTAGCAGCAATTTACCGATAGATATAGCAAATGCTAATTTAAATTCTATAAAAGACGTATCACGGAAGGCTATTAATAAGATTAGTAAGGAAGCAATATATGAGATTCATGATTCATATAGTATCTTAGCGTCTCTAGAGATAGAATCACTTGGGCTTGCGGAAGAAGGTAAGGCTTTAGACGAATTAGAGAACTTAAAAGTAAATTTAGGAGGTGGCCTCAAGGCTAGAGGTTACCCTGGATCAGCAACAGCCATATATCAATTAGCTGAACTGTATTTGCAATTGACCGGTGCCCATCCCAAAGCAATGTCCGGCCCAGAAAAAGGGATTTTGTTATCGTGTGATGATCTAGGTAACTCTTCATATTTAATTAGTTTGAGTAGGTGAGATAGACATGAAGATAAGTCCTTCGCAAAGTTGGAGATTAAAGGATACTTTATATGTGCTGTCATTAGGTAAGTGTAAAAGATGCGGAAATGTATTTTACCCTTATCAGCCCTTATGTAGCGTATGCGGGTCAATGGATATAGAAAAAATAAGGTCTAAGGGGACTGGTACTTTAATAGAGTATACTATCTTGTACCAAAATAGAGATGGTTTTGAAAAACAAGTCCCTATTACAGCTGGGTTAATAAAACTTGATGAAGGCATAGAGTTAGTCGCTCCACTAACAGATGTCGAAATTACAGAATTGAAGGAAGGTGTAAGAGTAGAGGCGGTTCTAAGGAAAGTCAGGTCAGATTCTTCTAACGGCATAATACAGTACGGTCTGAAGTTTAGAGTGATTAATGATGCAGGAAACAATTGACAGCGTCGTCGAGAAAGTAATTAAGGGAGAGATTCAATTACACGAAATAGACAATTTCTTAGAAGCAAACGCAGCTATGGTAGCAAGAAGACTAGCGATAGAAAGGCTTACAGGTTCTAGTTTACCTTCAATCGGTTCTACAATCCTAGACTATGCCGAAATAAAAAATAGAAATGCAGAAAATGTAATAGGTGCTGTTCAAGTACCTTTGGGAATAGCGGGCCCGATTAAAGTAAATGGCGATTATGCAAAGGGCGATTTTTATGTCCCTCTTGCTACTACCGAAGGGGCTTTAATAGCGAGTGTTAACAGAGGAGCTAAAGCAGTTACATTAAGTGGAGGTACGAGGGTAAAGATTATATTCGATGGGATGACGAGAGCTCCGGTATTTAAGCTAGATAATATTATCGACGTAGCTGAGTTCCTGAATTGGGTAAAGTCCCATTATGACGAATTGAAGAGAATTGCTGAGAGCACGTCCTCTCATGGTAAGTTAATCTCGATAGAACCGTATGTGTTAGGGAATAATGTTTGGTTAAGGCTTGTTTATGAAACTGGAGACGCTATGGGAATGAATATGGCTACAATAGCTACCGAGAAAGTATGTGAATATATTGAAGATAACTTTGGAAAAGCTAGGTGTTTAGCCGTAAGTGGGAATATGTGTAGTGATAAGAAACAGTCGATAGTTAATAGTCTTCATGGTAGAGGTAAGACAGTTATTGCAGAAGCTTTAATACCAAATAATGTAATAAAAACAACGTTAAAGTCCGATAAGGAACTTATTCATGAAGTTAATCTAAGGAAGAACTGGGCTGGAGGAGCTAGAGCAGGTACTTTCTTTCAGTATAATGCACATTTTGCTAATATTATCGCAGCCGTTTTCCTAGCTACGGGACAAGATATGGCACAAGTCGTAGAAAGCAGTAGCGGATACACGTGGACTGAGGTTAGGAATGAAGGGTTATACATATCTGTGACCCTTACTTCTCTAGAGGTAGGTACAATAGGTGGTGGTACTAGATTACCGACTCAAAGGGAGGCACTTTCCATAATGGGGGTATATGGTAGCGGTAATCCACCGGGTACTAATGCTAAAAAATTTGCCGAGATTATAGCGTCTGCAGTACTTGCAGGAGAGTTAAACTTACTCTCTGCTCTTGCCAACAAAGAGTTAGGCAAAGCTCACTTAAAATTAGGAAGGGCAGCGAAAGTTTAAAACTCTAATAGCCTATTTTTACCTAATGGCACAAATTCCTGAAGAACTTCAAAAAATAATAGAAATAACTAAAGAGCAGAATAGGTGGAGAAGACTAGAAACTTTAAATTTAATCCCCTCTGAGAACGTAATGAGTCCGTTAGCTGAAGCTGTTTACATGAGCGATTTTATGTCCAGATATGCTGAGGGTAAGCCATATAAGAGGTTTTATCAGGGGACCAAATATGTTGATGAAATCGAAACTTTGGCTATGAGGCTCATGAATGATATAACTAATTCTGTACATTGTGATTTAAGGCCTATAAGCGGAACTTTAGCCAATGCTGAAGTATTTAGGGTTTTAGCTAACGCTGGCGATAAGGCTCTTATTGCTCCAGTTCAAGCCGGGGCACATGTTAGCCATACAAGATTCGGAACCTTAGGTGCTTTGGGGATAGAGCAAATAGAATTACCATACGATCCTGAGAATATGAATGTAGATATTGATAAGGCAATCAAAATGATTGAGGAGATTAAGCCTAAGTTTGTGGTACTAGGCGGTAGTTTGTACTTATTCCCCCATCCATCAAAGGAACTAGCACCTCATGTTCATGCCGTTAATTCTAAACTTATATACGATGCAGCTCATGTCTATGGTTTAATTACGGGTAAGGCTTGGCATAATCCTCTCCAAGAAGGAGCAGATATAATGACTTCGTCTACCCACAAGACTTTCCCTGGTCCTCAAGGAGGAGCAATTTTCATCAATGAGGAAGATCTGTATAAAAAAGTAAGTGATACTATATTCCCGTGGTTCGTAAGTAATCACCACCTGCACAGACTACCTAGTGTTGCCGTTACTGCATTAGAAATGAAGTACTTCGGAGAAGAGTACGCAAAGCAGATTATTAATAACGCGAGAGCTTTTGCGGAGGCTTTAGCCGCAGAGGGGTTTAAGGTTGTAGGTGAGCATTTAGGATACACTAAAAGTCACCAAGTGGCTATAGATGTTAGAAATCTAGGTGGGGGTGCTAAGGTAGCCAAAATGTTTGAAGATGCAAATATAATTACTAATAAGAACTTATTACCTTATGACCCTCCCAGTGCAGTTAAAGATCCAAGTGGAATTAGGTTGGGAGTACAGGAGATGACTAGATATGGTGTTAGAGAAGGAGATATGGCTGAGATTGCTAAGTTCATGAAGGAAGTTGCAATAGAAAAAAAGGATCCATCGGAAGTAAAGAAGAAAGTAGTAGAATTTAGAAAAACTTTCCAGACAGTTAAATATACATTCGATATTAGCTTAGAACAGTTTTCTAATGGTAAGGTAATTCCATTATTAATGTAACTTCTTTTTTTAAAAAGTTATCAAAAATGAATTTTACAAAGAAAACGTAATTTTTCTTCACGAGAGAGAGGATTAATATTACCTTACAAGGATTACAGTAGTTGTTGTGTTCAATGCTACTGACATTGCAACTGAGCCAACGTTAAGTTCACTATTTATTGAAAGTCCTCTAGCTCCCATGATTATTGCATCGTAAGTATTCTCGCTTAAATGTTTAAGTATTTCATTTGCGGCACTGCTGTCCTTACTTGAGTATTTTAAAATCTTGAGCTCATAGTCAGCTCTCTCGTTTACTCTTTTCTTTATTTTTTCTCCGATCTCTCCTTCATTACAGCTTTCACATGCGTGAATTACTGTAATCTGAGAACCATACCGCATAGCAAAGTCTAAAGCTAATTCTAATGCCCTAAAACTATTTTCTGAACCATCAACTAGTACAGCTATTTTCCTCAACCAAAAGCTAACGGTGTAAGTTGGTTCTGTCATATTAGATAACCTTTCATGAGTCCTAAAGTCTCGTTTGTTATTTTGATAGACTCGTCTTTACTTGATATATTCATTGCCGCTCTTATAGCATCTATATTTTCTGGGACTACTATGGATTCTTGATGGACTCCGTACATGAGAAATAACTCGTTATTCTGAGTATAGATGGAATCTTCAAATATAGCTACTTCTGGTATATCATACCTATACCTGCCTAAGTCCCTTGAGACCTCAACTATTTCAGCTGTAGATCCAATACCAGTTCTAGATGAATTTATGAGAACTATTCTTTCAGTGTCTTTTAATGCGGTCAGTACATCCTCCCTTTTCACGTTATTTTTGAGGGTTATATTCATCAAATGTAAATGCATTAATGTGGTCGGAGCTACAACAGCCATAGATACAATATCAATACCTTTTATAACCGTTAATACGTCTTTAGCATGATGGCTTGGTACCGATGCTGGGTCTGGAACTATAGAATTAATGGGACCTTTCTTAACTTCTTTTGGATCTGAAGCTCTTCTGACTATAGTGACTCTAACTTTTTCTATTTTGCTTACCTTATTATTAATTGTACAGAGAGTCCTTAATATTCCAGTTGTATTACAAGATACTACTCGTATGTAGTTTTTATTTAATGCTTCGTCATAATTACACAAAGCTGAGAAAGAAACTTCTGCTACATCAGCTTTTTCACCGCCTTGAAATATCGCCTTCTTCTCAAATTTCTGATATAAAGGTTTGTAACTAGCTCCAACTCCGTTAGGCGTAGTGTCTATAATAATGTCAGCTTCATTTATCATATCCTCTATGTTTCCGCTTATTTGTAATCCTGCTTTCTCGAATTTAGAAGTGTTTTCTTTGGGTACAAAGAGTTTATATCCTTTCTTTATTGCTGTAAAAGCTTCATAATTCGGTGAAGTCTTGGCGACCCCTACAAGTTCCATATCTGGCTGTAATTTTATTGCATCAGCTACCCGCTTACCTATTGTACCGTATCCATTTATAGCTACTTTAACTCTTGCCACTTTTTGACACCCACGATAGATGTAGTGCCTCTAACGCTGGTAATTTGTCTCCAGCTAGAAATAAAAGTAATGCTCCTCCCCCCGTAGATATATGAACTTTATTCTCGTTGATCTCAATTCCTTTTTCGACCATGCTTATCATATGTCCACCACCAATAATAACATAGCCTGGGCTTTCGAAAGCTGACTTAAGTAGACTCTTTGTTCCATTTCTAAATCTTTCATCCTCTATTATGCCCATAGGGCCTCTTAATGTAATAACTTTTGCCTCTTTAATGAACGAGGAATAAATCTCAATAGTAGTAGTTCCTATATCTTTGATCACACCGTTTACACTATTAGCAGGTTCTTCAGCTATTTCTCCGCTCTGTTTTTCTGTTAGAAAATCCACAGGGATTTCTATTGGTGCTCCGCTTAAAAGTAGTTTTCTTGCCCTCGGAACTAAGCTTAGTAGCCCCTTACTTTCAAGTACCTGCATATTTGCTTTTCCTAAGTTTATTCCCTTGGCTACTGCAAATAATTCCGCTACCAATCCACCCGTAAGAATTCTATCAGACACTCTATTCTTAGCTAAGTGTTCGATGATCTTTAGTGTATCACTAACTTTTCCTCCTCCTAGAACAAAGATTTTAGGTGAGTCTTCTGGATTAAAGATTTTTGCTAATGCCGACACTTCTTTTTCCATTATCTTTCCTGCAGCGGACGGCAGCATTAACGGGAATCCTACTAAACTTGGCTGACTCCTATGAGCTGCTGCAAATGCGTCATTGACGTATATGTCAAAATAGGGTGAGAGTTTTTTAACTAAAAATGTCTTGGACTGCTGGACTGGAGGTGCTTCTATTAACTCCTCAGAGACTAATCTGACGTTCTCTAGTAAATATACTTCACCTCTGCTAATTTTTTTGATTTTTTCTATAGCATAAGGCCCTATTATATCTTCAATAAATTCAACATTAGTACCAACATATTTAGATAAAAGCTCTGCATGTTGTTGAAGAGATATAAAGTCGTCATCACCGGGTCTACCCTGATGGGACAGTATAACTATGGAGTTGCCTCGTTCTAATAAATTTCTTACAGTATAAGCATGTGCTTTAATCCTGGAATCATCTAGTAATTTCCCAGTCTTTTTATCTACTGGTGAGTTAATATCTATTCGTAATAGTACTTTCTTGTCAGACGCGTTTACGTCGTCGAGTGTAGGTATATTTAAGTCCGATACTTTAATCATAAATCTCGACTAATACTATTACAATCTAGTTAATATGATTTTAGCATACAATATTAGAAGCTATAATATTCCCCCATAATAACGGAATTAAATATTTAGTCTTAAACCTCTGTATCGATACTGAAATTTCAGCAATATTATTCGAGTTTTTCAAAGAAATAGTAGGTTTTTCGCTACTGAAGTAAGAGAATGAATCATATATTGGATTTAAGTCTATTCCATGCTTGCTTCTACAAGAAAATACTGCCTCAAAAGCTCCGTTGCTCAAATTAAACGACATAGAATTGCAAACTGTATTTGAATTACGTTCAACTATCTTCAGAAACAGATCTTTCATAACGTAAGGTATTTCGTCCACGTAAATACCCCTAGGTGGGAAAAGTAACTTAACGCTTTCATTTTCTTCTTCTATTTTCCTTACTAGCATATTTATGCTGAAAAATAAGAACGTTAAGTTACAGACTCTTAACCTACTTAATCTCATTTCACCTAGGGTAAAATACTCATCAGACACGTCTTTAAACGCGTTATAGAAATCGGCGTCTTTAATTTGCTCTGTGAAGTAGGCCATTCCTTTAATCCCTATAAGTCCTTTTATTTTCTCGTCTTCTGATAAGGAAATAAAGTTAAAATTACCGTTTCTGACTTTAAGTTTTCTAAATGTCTTATCTATTGCTTTCTTTACTGTCAATGCATATTCATTTTTTCTTATTATTAGCCACTCCCCGTATTCATCTGTAATGTTCATTTTTGTATCATCATCCTTCTTTTTGAAAAACTTCATGATCACATTTTCAAGCCTCTTTAACCATTAGTTTACCATACTGAAATTTAAACGTTAAGTAATATTCTCTACTCTTAAATAAGCTATTAGAAGATTTTTACTGTGCTCTAGTTTTATATAATCTTATAGATAACTATATAGTAGTAATAAGTAATCTGGGGTTTATTAGGGTTCTTAAACACTATAAGAGTAAAACTAATTATACCCCAGACAGTATATAATAAATTAGGGTATCCAGGGACCTATAGATGAGGATTAATGATATAACCCCCTGACCCCCCATAGGTCCCTGGATACTTAATTATTCTCTTAACCGATTATTTTCCTATAAAACTTATAGATAATACAATAGTCCCATTTTCCCTTTACGAAAGATATAATACCTTTCAATAAATCTCTTCATCAAACTTCTTACCTTAGATCTCTTAACGACCTCTATGTTTCCGCCCCAAAGCTTATTACTTCTTATATGTAGTGCATAGTCTCCAGTATCAATTATATTAATAAATATAGGCGTAAAGGGGTCTACAGTTTCTTTTTTAATATACTTCGCAACATAAATCCCTGTTCTCATAGCTAACTCTCCGACTTTCGGATACCCCTTTATTAAATCACCTATAACATATACCCCTTTATAGCGTAAAAATGGGTCTACATCAAAAAAATCAAAGGGGTATGGTGGTCTACATTCGGGGATAATATCCTCACATTTTTCCTCTATTCTTATCCCCTTCTCTTGCATACTCTCCATAATCGCATTGCTTACTCTTTCTCCAAGATCTTGTAAGGCGTTACCGCAGTAACTTACATTCTTTCCTCTATTTCTTAAATAAAACGCTAATTGAACTGCCAAGTAGTCCTCTTGGCTTGTCTCTACGCTAATACTTATCTTTTCTTTACTTAAAATCTTGTCTATGAACGATAGTTGGCCCGATCTATCGCAGCCTACAGCTAAAACTAGGTTATCGGGGTTAAACTCTTTACCTTCCTTAGTTTTTACCCATTTCTGGTCAAGGTCATATTCTATCACTTTACCTAAAGTGACAAAATTTAAATTAGCAGTATATTTACCCCTGCTTAAGTTTAACATTGCTCTTAGATAAGCCGTGTAAAATAGAAAGTAATCTTTATCGCTCAGTATTTGTGCATTTTTATTTAGGCTATAATAGGCGTTCAGCCCAGCGTACCCTGCACCAACGATTAGCGTTTTCATCATTCATGACAAATTAATAATTAAAATAAAAAAGCGGTTATACTATTACTGTGAACATAAAATTAGCGTATAGCAGAGACGACGAAATTAAGCCATTGGAGCCGCTTTTAAGGCATGAAATAGATAACAGAGGGTTTAAAATAGAGCTAATCAAGGTCAATAAAGAGGACGAATTAAAGTTTATTGTTGATAAAGTCGACCTAGTTTATTTACCCCTACCGGTCTTTAACTTCATATCAAACTTAAGGGTAATAAGTAACGGTAGTTATATTACCAGTAAATTAAAGATGCGTATTTTATCTACTCCGGTTAGGAGAGTTTTAGTACCTGGAAGCAATTCAACTGAGTTCTATTTGGTTAAAATACTTTATAATAATAATGTTACCCCCGTTTTAAACGGCAGTTTCGATGCCGAGATAACCTATGATGACGAAGGAGAGATAGACTTACTTAGTTTATGGAATCAGCAATGCAATAACTCCCCTTTGATTTTAAAAGTCCTTTCATCTAAAAATTTGGATGAATCTGTGCTTCTAGAACTAAAAGTCTTAATTAGGGAATCAGCTTCGAGGATGGTGGAAAAGAAAGAGGTAAGTACGTTCTCTAAGGAATTAGGGTTAAAAGGGAGGAATTCTATGGAGTGTTTCTTCAATCTGTGTACTCAGAAAAATTTATGTTCTAATGTTTCTTACTATTTAATCTAAATTTTTTAGAGATTTTTATCATTTTTACCAGTATGAAAGGAGCTACTATACACTCTATCGGGTACGCAAAGCCTGCAGTGTAAAATATCAAACTAATTACGAGCATGACTATAAGGAAAGTTATTGAATTCATAGGATATAATACACACCCGCTGTAAAAGCGTATCTTAACATAATTCACAATAATACGATAAACTTTCTTGTAATGAGTATTTTCGGTTAACCCAGTGCTTATATTTTTGATTCAAATAGATAAATGATTCCTATTATCGAAAAAACGTTTCCCATAATTCTTCCTAGAGATATAAATGTTTGGATGTCAAAAGACCAAGATAGAGTATTACTCTATTCGGATACGGTGATCTCGCCGTACTATCAGCTATATCCAGATGTAACTGTAGATGGAGAGTGGGTAGTGTTTGAAGGAGGAAAATTAATCAGAGTAGACAATCAACAAAGGAGAGAAATAATACAAGATTATGGTTCAAAAATACCTATAGATGTTATCTATGAGGATGGAAAGTTTCTTCCCGTATATAAGGGCTTAAGGGGTATATTAGTTAACGGAAAGAAGTATTCCGACTACTCTACTAAGTATGGGTTTAAGGTGCTCGTTAATAGTGGCATTACTTTGATAACCCCAGAGGGTAAAGTTATTGAAAAAGATAAGCCTAATTACTATAGAATATTTAGTGATTATATCTCTCTTGTATACGATAATTATTCACTAGTTGTAGATAGACGAGGAAACGTAAAAAAGTATAATAAACCGGCCATCTATCTTGCAACTACCTCATTAGGTGATCTGTATCAGACAATTAACGGAAGGATTATAGTGGATTCCTTAGATTACGATCTTTTGGGAGTTTGCTCGTCAGATGTTTACTATTTGGGGGAATCGTATAACGGTATATTTATCTCGTGTGAAGGGAAAGTAAAATATTTCTACAAGGGTGGATGGTCTTACTTAGGGCAAATAGAACTTAATCCGCACTCCTCCGATGTAGGGCAGAATATAATAGCATTAACCAATAGTTATACACAAGTTTATTCATATAATTTAAAGAAAATATTTTCCCTTAAGAATATTCAATTACTAAAAATAATAGGAAATAAAATAGTAGCGTTATCCCGAGGTAATAAGATTTTTATAATATCTCCACATGAAGAGGAGGGACTAATCTCTGTTTCTAGAGCTGAGATAGGATATAAACTATTTATAAGTGGTTATCTTAAAGGTGAAGTACATATTGGTTCGAGACTTGTAGAGACCGGACGAAAAGTAGAAAACGATAACTTAATTATAAGCATTGAGCCTTCAAAATTAGATGGAAATTACGTAGAAGATATTATAAAAATAATTAATGAAGTATATGAATACGTCTACCCTGTTAGGGTAGAGAGTGAAAAGGCAAGTATAGATGTAAAGAACATAAGGCTAAAGATGGCCGAAGGAAACGGTAGATATGTATATGACAAGGAAAGTAATGCAGTACTAGAAGGTTACTTAAATTACAGAATTAAGTCTAACCTTTACAAAGCGATAGTTTTGAAAGCTAGAAATAAAGAAGTAAAATACGAGATAGCAGGCACTGATGGAGAATTAAGATTCACATTACCTTTTTATAAACCTGATATACTAGAGGAGACAATACAAATTTATGTCCAAAGAGGTAGTAGGACAGAAGATACCTACGAATTAACGGTTAAACCAGATATTTTAAATAAGAAGGGCATTATGAGCTCTAGCACTATCATAGAAGATTCTAAGAGGATTAAAGTAAGAAAGATTATTAACAAGGAGTTTGTATGGGAGGAGAGAGAAGAGTATCCAGAAGTTTACGATAATCTCGTAGTGGGAAAAGTAGGAGACTATGTAAATGTCGAAGGGAATACGATCCAGGTTGTTAAGGGGGCTAGAGAGGTCGAAATAAAGAGGGACAATATAAGGAGAAAATACGTGGTCTATGGAATAGATAACCCTGTCAATATAGAAAGTATTAAGATAGTAGGTGAAGACTTATACGTATTGTTACGAAAAGACTTTGAAAATATACCGGTTTCAGGGATTTACGGTACGCAGATGGACACTACAACCGGTAACGAGCTTCGCTTTAAACTCGACCCTGTTTATGATGAGGTTATAGTAATTACTACCTTAGGCGGGTTAAAATGGAAAAATACTTACAAACTAGAAAATGTACTTAACAACGCAATAAAAATAGCCTCATGTGCTGCTACGAAATTGAAGGAGGAGCTCGAAACTTTCGGGATAGTCTGAGACGATTTTTAATTTTTGCTCTGTATATGAGCACGGAACTTTTAGAAGAGTATTATGTAGGCCCAGTAAAGGTAAACGTTCTAAAGAAGTTTAACCAATGTTACTACAATGTGGAAGAACCTAGACTGAGTATGCTTGAAGAGAAAGCCAAAGAAAAAGTCCTTTCCGAATTATATTATACTAAGGTAGAAAATCTCGAAGAAGAAGTAGTTAAGAGGTTACAAAGCTCTAAGCTAAGCGATGAGTCTATAGAGAAGATATTATACTACATTAAAAAGACGTTACTCTACGGTGAGATAACAACATTAATGCTGGACCCTAAGGTAGAAGAGATAGAATATAAAGGGTATACATATCCGATAACTATTATCCATAGAGACTATTCTGAATGTGTTAGGCTCTATACAAATATTGTAATTCAATCAGATGAAGATGCAATAAAGACAATAGAAAAATTAGCAAGTAAATCAAACAAAAGTATAAACATAGCAAAGCCGTATCTTGAATTTTCTCTACCCGAGGGACATAGAGTTGCAGCTACGATTTCTAGGGAAATTTCTCTCCCGGGGTCCACGTTTGACATCAGGAAATTCCCTCTAAAACCGTTTAGTATTGTAGAGATAATGAGATATAAGATGGTAAATAGTCTCATAGCCTCTTATTTATGGTTACTTTTAGAATACAAGCCTTTCTTGATTATTTTAGGAGCTACCGGCTCTGGGAAGACAACCCTTTTGAATGCATTACTTAATCTCATAAATCCTAATTTCAAGATCCTTACAATAGAGGACACACCTGAAATAAACATAAGGAGCCAGAACTGGGTTAGGTTCATTTCACGTTCCACGTTATCAGGAAATTTTGATATTACAATGATGGATTTAGCTAGATTATCCTTAAGGTATAGGCCAGATTACCTAGTGGTGGGAGAAGTTAGGGGTAAGGAGATAGAGGCTCTGGTACACGCCTCAGCGTCCGGACATGGGTCACTAACTACCTTCCATGGTTCGAGGCCTACAGACGCTGTAACAAGGATTACAGACCTTTTAGCTAGTGATCTAGCTAAACTGTTTTTGCAGACAATATGGGCTTTTATAGTGGTAGGTAATGTCAAAGAGAACAATAAGACGAGGAGATCCGTGCTTTCTATCTATGAAGTTAGTTCTAAGAGTTCCAAGATCACTTTTAAAAAGGTAGTTGCTTGGTCCTACGATAAGTCGGAGTTTTCACCTTCTACCGTAGAAGATCTAATAAAGAAGTCAATACTACTGAAGAAGTTAAAGGAGGCATACAATGTTAATGTAAAAATGGAGTTAGACAGACGTGTAAAGTTTCTTGAAGGATTAGAAAAATCGGGCGTTTCAAGTTTTGAAGAGGTAAGCCAGAAGATTTTAGAGTTTTATGGGTTAGGTGATAATCTTGAAATGGCTAGCATGTGAACTATTTGAGGAAAAAATAAAAAAGTACTTAGAATACACAGGGGGAGATTATGAAGAAGTATGTAGAAAATCGAAGAAACTACTTAAGACTATGCCAATTCCTCTTTCCGTGATCGTCTTAATTTCTCTCTTCATATCCAAGATTCTTATACTAAGTGCTGTAGGAGTCGGTTTAATTGTTTATTTTTATCCTCTACTCTACAGTTGGTCCAGAAAGGAGGAGTATAAGAAGAGCGTTAACCAAGAAGCGCCTCTGATATCAATTATTGCATATGTCAATTCATTAGTCGATAAAAACGTCCTTCATACAATGGAAGAACTGGCTAGGATTAAAGACCTAAAGGTTCCTTCAGTTGAGTATCAGATGATCAGAAAGAGAAAAGAAGTCCTTAACGAGTCTACTTATAGGGCAATAGAAAGAAGGGCTATCCTGCATAAGGGCGATTTACTTGGAAAGGTTTACTTTAAATTCCTTATAGCATCAGACCTAGGTGCATCTATTAGGGATAGAATGCGGGAAGCTATGAACGAGGTCTTGCAGTACTATAAGGAGGAATATAAAAATTATGTTGATAGGTCTTCGGAATTTGCAGAAATAATATTTGCCGTATATCTATTGTTACCCATAGTACTAGTAGGATTTCAGTTTACGTTTAAAGTAAATCCAGTACAATTACTCCTACCCCTGCTCTTTACTCCAGCATTTATCTTCCTTATCTCTATAATTCAGCCTAGTGGTGATTACTCTATTAAGTTGAATTATAAGCAGTTCCTACCCTTAATAGCATTAGTGCCTATTATTTTACTCCCTATAAGTATAACCGTTAAACTGTCTGGGATAATTACCGTAATTGCATTATCATTGTTTTGGGTATATAACCAGGTGAGGGTTGCTAATTATCTTCTTAATCAAATACCTGATATACTAAAGGAAATGTCTGATTATATGAAAATTGGTTATAGCACTGTTACAGCGTTTTCAAAACTTCAGCCCAGGGAACATGGACCCGGTTCTGAAATCCTTAATGAGATCATTAGTAAAACGTCACTAGACAACGAAATTCCAGAGGTAAAGACGCCTTCAGTATTCTTCAACAATATAATGAATGTTTTAAGAGTGCTTAGCAAGACGGGGCTATCCAGTGTAGGATTAGAGGAGCTATCTGACTTGGTAAACGAGATAGTAAACCTAAGGTCTTCGATCATAAGACAGTTGAGACTGTTCGATGCCATGCTTATTCTGACACCTATTATGTTATGGCTGACCTTCTCCATGCTAGGTCATATATTTACGAATTCTGAAAATAACCTAGAGAGTATAGTAATATTTACCTATAGTCTAGCTACTGCCTTAATCTTCTCTAAGTTATCTAGGTTCACATCGCTATATCTACCATCTGTCATTATCCCCTTGATAATATCTACAATACTTTCGGTTTTCCCTCATGGTGTTTAAAGTATGCTTATAATTGAGGCGTATGAGAAAGCCCCTACAACACAAAAAAGGTATATCATCTATACTGGGTACTGTAATAGTCTTAGCGATAACTATAGCTCTAGGTGCACTACTGTACGCATATAGCCAAGGTATGTTTGGTAACTTAACCCAAAACGTCAACGTGAATGCGCAAGCTCAAATAATAGTTAACCCATCTACGTCTCAAGCGTATTTACAGCTGACCCTTGTAAATGATGGTAATGTTAACGTTAATATAACATCATTAAGTATTAATAGCGCTACTGTCGCTCAGTTTGCCCCGACCAGTATTCTACCGGGCCAGACGTTCCAACACGTTTATCCTCTTCAAGGTAAGTTTAATGCCGGACAATATTATACTGTTATAATCGGCGGTACTACTGGCGTAGGTAAGCCATTTAATATAACCTTGAACGTGTTAGCATCAGAGACTGCGTGATAAAAATGAAGGCAGTAACTTCTATTTTTTCCTCTTTAATTGTAACTTTAATCACACTTTCTCTCGCTGTTCCCCTATTTCTTTACTTTAACACTATCTATAATAATTCAAGGAGTGAATTAGGTTCTTCCTATAATGCCCTCCAAAATGCCATGAACACACAAATCACAATAATTAGGGCTTCGGATAATATATCGGACATATATGTATATAATTACGGGAAATACAATGTCACAATTGAGGAAGTGATCATCGGAAATTCTACTTTTATAACCAATTATAATTTACGGCCTTTAGGAATAGTATCTCTATATAATATAATAAAAACAAATAGTTCTAACATTAACGATCTATTTGTAGATAAAAACACTAGCATAGTTTTACGAGTGAATGGTAACTACTATTATTATTCTTAAAACATCTAAACCATTTTTAAACTAATCTTTTTTACACAATTTATTAGGGTATATCTTAAAAGATAATAATTGTGTGCACTGCAAGGGAAATTTACAGCTTGTTAAAAAACGAATATCCTAAATTAAATGATGAGGAGTTTATAGCCTATTACGTATGTAATAGGACAAAAGATCTATTTAAAACATTAGTTGCAACAATTCTTTCCCAGAATTCGACAGATAAATCGGCTATGATAGCATACAAAAATTTAGAGAATAATATAGGTATAGACCCAGATTTACTATCTAAAGCTAAGATGGAGGATATAATAGATTCAATTAGGATTTGTGGTCTATCTAATTCTAAAGCTCGATATATAAAAAACGTGGCAGATATCTTTAGAGGTAGTAGAATTGACTTCAGTGATTGTAATCAGCTTAAAGAATTTTTACTTAGCATAGAGGGTATAGGTAATAAGACAGCTGACGTAGTCCTCGTCACTTGTTTAGGCTGTAAAGCCTTTCCAGTGGACACTCACATAAGGAGAGTTATTACACGGCTAGGCATAGTAGGCGAAAGTCCAAGGTATCAGGATATATCTGAATATTTTATAAATCACTTAGATAAGCACGAACTTTTGGAATTGCACCATTTGCTCATAACTCATGGTAGAAGAGTATGCAAAGCAAGAAAACCTTTATGTAATATATGTGTGTTGAAAAGTTGTTGTGAATTTTACGTTAAAATGGTTGAGCCCACTGGTTCTCAAACCTCATGAGGATATAATAGACAGAATAGTTAGAGCGAATATATCAAAGGTAAATCAATACTGCAAGATGTCTCCTATAATCGTGGACTCAAATTCTCTAACCATTTTAGACGGACATCACAGGCATTATGCCTCCTTAATCATAGGTCTTAGTAAAATTCCAGTCATATTAGTGGACTATAATAGTAACGATGTAGTGGTGGATAGTTGGTCTCTCGATCTAAGGGAAGTTAAAACCGAGATAATTATGGAATTATTTAGGCACCTTAATTCCAAAGGAGGAAAATATTGTATAAAGATAGGGTCTGTTGAGTTGTATTGTGACGACGATATATTTACCTTGTATTGGAGGGTAGAAAATATTAGGCAAAAAATTATGAGTATGGGATATAATGTAGTGAAAATTGCTGATAAAAAGGGCTTGGTATTACCCCCTATTCAAAAACAAGATATTACCTTAGTTTCATCCAAGGGGCTGAGATTTCCGCCAAAATCGACCAGACATATTTATAAATTTTTTATACCAAGAGATGAACTATCTCTAAAATGCTAACACTATTGTTGCAAGTGCTACTCTTTGTATATCCTTCAATATTTATCATTTACCAACTGGTGTTATACAAGAGGTCTAACAAAATCTTGGTTTTAAACCAAAATCTTAAAGATACTAATTTGCCCTTCCTTTCAATAATAGTCCCTACAAAAGGGGAAAGTATCGAAGTCCTTCAAGGACTTATTAATAATGTGAACGAGCTTGTATGGGACAAGAGAAAACTTGAGGTTATAATTGTTTCTGACGATAGTGAAGATTATTTTAATGAACTTGTAAACAAACTCAGCATACCATCAGATCTAGATGTCAAAATCTTCAGGAGAGAGAAGAAGCTAGGATATAAGAGTGGGGCTTTACTCTACGGGTACGAGAGGGCAAAAGGACAATTAATTTTAACTATCGATGTGGACTCAAGGTTGCCTAAAGACGCATTAATTAAAGCTTACGCAAAGATGGTGACTGGTAACTGTGATGCTGTAGTATTCGAGTGGACAGGGTATACGAATAATAATTATTCAAGCTTAGCCAAAGGGCTAATAGCTACCACCGTTTTGGCAAGTAAAGCTTTATTTAAGGGAAAAGAGAGTCTAGGGCTAAGACCTTTTCCGGTCGGGAGCGGGACCTTATTTAAGAAAGAGGTTCTGGACGAGTTAGATGGGTGGGATTACAAGCTTATTCAAGACGATTTAGAAATAGGTGCTAGGATGGCTTACTTAGGTAAAAAAGTTTGTGCTTCGGGTGTTCCAATTTATATTGAAGTACCAGATAACTTATACGGTTTTTATGTACAACAAACTAGATGGGCTTTAGGTACGGGGGAAGTATTAAGGAATAGAATTAGGCATATAATCAATTCTCCATACAGTTTTACTCAAAAATTTGATATGATCTTTCACTTGCTCCAGTATACCCCCATAATTTTAACATTCATATTAGCTACTTTAATTTCATTGCTATCTCCGTTCGTAAAAGGTGACATTCTTAGGACACCTCTATTCTTGGTGTGGATAGCCACAGTTATAGGTTATGCAACTACCTTGTTTATATTAGCTTTAAGGCTAGGGCTGGGGTTTAAAAACAGTATTATGGCAATAGGCAGGCTAACAGCCTTTACTGTGGCGATTTCTCCCTTCATTACTATCAGCTTTTTAAAAGGTATTATATCTAGAAATAAAATTTATATAGTAACGCCTAAGGGTGCCAATCAAACATCTTTTCAAGTTAAGGTAAGGAGGATAATAGCAGTTATAGCGATGTTAGGTATACTATATTTATTAGCTTCAATAATCTATTTAATTCATAATTATTTTATAACCGGAATTTGGCTATTATATTACTCATCTGGGTATATATACACGTGGCTTACCTATGACAAAGAATTATGACGATCTCTTTTAAGCCTAAGTGACTTAATTTACTCTATCATGGAAGCTCAAGCTTTAAACTCTATTTCTGATGAAGAGATTTTCAAGCTACTTACTCCGCAAGTCGCTAAATGGTTTAAGGAAAAATACAAGACATTTACACCCCCGCAAAGGGGTGCTATTCCCCTTATAAAACAAGGTGTAAATGTTTTAGTATCGAGCCCTACAGGTAGTGGGAAAACTCTAGCTGCCTTCCTAGGTATTTTAGACACCTTAATCCAAATGGGATATGAGGGCAAACTCCAAAACGAGATTTATGCGATCTATATTTCACCACTTAGGGCTTTAAATAACGATATGCAAAGGAATCTATTAGAGCCTTTATCAGAACTAAGCGCCTTATTTCCTGATTTACCTAAGATAAAAGTTGGAATTAGGACAAGTGACACTACATCTTATCAAAAGCAAAAAATGCTTAGAGACCCTCCTCATATACTCATTACTACGCCTGAGTCTTTTGGAATATCACTAGTTTCCCCAAAGTTTAGGGAAAAATTAGCTAATGTTAAGTGGGTAATAATTGATGAGATACATGAACTAGCAAATAGTAAAAGAGGAGCATATTTGTCTGGCTTATTAGAAATTTACCAAAACTTAATAGCAAGAAATGAAGTAACAAGGATTGGCTTAAGTGCTACTGTGTCTCCTTTAGAGGAGATAGCTAAATTTTTAGTGGGAAAAAATAGAAAATACGAGATAATTGACGCTAGGTTTGTTAAACCAGCTGATATCAGGGTAATATCTCCAGTGAGAGATCTAGTTCATGCATCAGAAGAAGAAATAAGTAAAGGGATTTATGATTTTCTAATGTCTGAAATAAAGAAGTATAAGACTACTCTTATTTTTACTAATACCAGGAGCGCAGCAGAGAGGGTATCGTATAAGCTGAGAAAGCTCTTTGAAGTTGAGAAAGTTTTTGATTCTGATCTAGTTGCTGCACACCACAGCAGTTTAAGCAGAGATGTTAGACTTGACGTAGAAGAAAAGCTAAAGAGAGGACAGCTAAAAGTGGTAGTTTCGTCAACCAGTTTAGAACTAGGAATAGACATAGGTTATATTGACCTCGTTGTACTACTTAGTAGCCCTAAAAGCGTTAGTAGATTACTTCAAAGAATAGGGAGAGCTGGGCATCATATCAGAAATATAAGTAGGGGAAGGATTGTGGTAGTGGACAGAGACGACTTGGTTGAATGTACAATTTTAGCACAATTAGCTAGACAAAGAAAGATAGATAGCATCCATATACCTTCTTCACCGCTAGACGTCCTAGCTCAACTTATATTAGCCTCGTCTCTAATTTCTCCAATACAAGTTGATAGATTATATGAAATTATAACTAATTCATATAACTATTCAAGCCTTTCAAAGGAGGAATTTATGAACGTTATAAATTACTTGTCAGGAGGTTATGAGCTAGATGAGAATAGAGTTTATGCAAAGATAAGGATTAAGGACAATTCTATTTACCCTAAAAGCGGTGCTAGAATGATATATTTCCTAAATAGTGGCACTATCCCAGATGAGGCTAATATACCAGTTAAGACTGAAAGCGGAAAGTACGTGGGTAATTTAGAGGAAGAGTTCGTAGAAATATTAACGCCAGGCGATATATTTGTTTTAGCCGGTAAAACTTATGAGTTTATTAGGAGTGAAGGTAACATAGTTATAGTCAGGGATGCTGAAGGGCAAAGACCTACAGTACCCAGCTGGTTTTCTGAGATGTTACCGCTAGCTTTTGATTCAGCAATTGAGATAGGGGAATTTAGGGGAAAAATTGCGAGATATATATCTGAAAACCGAAGCCCAAAACAAATAGTAGAAGAAATATCAAAAGAGTACGAAATATCCAGATCTGCTGCAAAATCTATTTACACGTACATATACGAACAGTATATGTTTATGGGAGTAGTTCCTAGCAATAATTTGATAGTAATAGAAGTATATGACGATGAGGAAGGTAGAAGAAATTTCATTTTTCACGCACTCTATGGCAGGAGAACTTTAGATGCATTATCCAGAGCTATCGCGTATATTATTAGTAATGATTTAAAAACTGATTTAAGGATTGCTGTAACAGACAACGGGTTTATAATAACCTTGCCTAACGTGGTAAACTATGATATAAGTTCTGTTTTGCATAAGCTAAACCCAGAGGAAATGTATGATATTCTAAGTAAGGTTATAATACGAACCGAAATGCTGAAACGTAGATTTAGGCACTGTGCCGAGAGGTCATTCATGATACTAAAACGCTATAAAGGCAGAGAAACGAATATCGACCGTAGGCAATTAAATTCAGAGGTATTATTAAGTGTTGTGAGGGAGTTAGAAGGATTTCCCGTTTTAAAAGAAACTATAAGAGAAATCCTAGAAGATTATATGGATATTAGGAAGGCTATAGATATAGTTTCTAAGGTTAAGAGCGGTGAAATAGGTGTAAAGGTAGTAGGTCCCTTCAATGTACCTAGTCCTTTTGCACATAATATACTTATAAAAGAGTACTCTGATGTAGTGCTAGCCGAAGATAAAAGAGAATTATTGAAGAAACTCCATGAGAAAGTAGTAGAGTTCCTGAGGAATAAGGGAATTGATGTCGAGCTCCAATATACCGAGAGCAGTGAATAAATATGATTTAAGGCAGGATCTATTTCCTATTATCCAAGGGACAGGCCATAGGCTCATATATACTATGTCCTTAACACTTGGTTCGCAAGATCCCTCATGGCTATGAACTATAGCCTTTATGTTATCGATGTATTTATAGAACTCTTCTTCATCTACTTTAAACTCATTATCTTGCTTTGCTATATTTCTTAATTGTATTAATTTATTATCTTTAGTTATAATAGCTATTTTTTCACGCATTTATTAACTCTTCCAATCCGGCTATAGTCTTTAGAATATCAGTTCTGGTAACTATTCCTACAACTCTTTGATTTCGTGATATTACTAGTAGTCTTCCCACGTTATAAATTAACATTTTCCTTATTGCTGTCATGATATCATCTTCATCGCCTATGCTGATTACGTTAGTCTTCATATAGTCAGTTACCTTAGCTTCGAAATTTCCTTCAAAGAAGGCCTTAATGATATCGGCCGTAGTAAGTATACCTAGAGTTTTCTCATCATTATCTAGAACTGGCGCACCTCTAATTCCTTCTTTGTATAATATTTGTGCAGCCTCTTTGAGTAACATATTAGGTTTCAATGCGATTAATTTTCTAGAAATTATATTTTTAACTTGAACTTTAGGTATGCTTATCATCCTTGTCACATCTAATATTAGCTCTTTCCTCGAGTCGTCTATATGGATGATAACTCCTTCTATCACTAATCTACTGTAGGGTATAGGTCCTACTTTTACAGTATCTCCTACCTTCAATTTTCTTAAGTCTCCACTGACCCTAAGTAGAACCTTATTCCCAGAAGGGTTAGTTATATCTAGAATTTCTATGTTACTTATTTTTATATCGGTCTCAAAACCATCCTTGTATAAACTTAATTGATCTAGAATAGGCGTTATAATAGGATTTTTAATAGTCTCATATGCTTTAAGCGTTGGAACATATCCCCCATTAGGCCCAGGTTTCGATTCAATAAGACCTAAGACCTTCAAACTCAAAATTATATTCCTTACAGTCCCCTCATCTTTCCCTATAATATCAGCCACTTCCTTACTCTTTATCATTCTCTTGCTCTTGTTATATAAGTCAACTAATGCTAGAAGTATTTCCCTCTGTGTAGATGACAAATTTTGCATCAATAATTATAATCTAGTTATAAATTTAAAAATCATTTCATGAGCCAATTATTTTCTTTACTATCTTCGGATTAATACTAAATACTTTTTCTGCTATCATAGCTATATATTCTGGCTTCGGTAAAGGGTATTTAATCCCTATATTTATAGCGATAGCTCTCTTTTGTGCTTCTAAGCTTAATTTATCTCGTATATTTTTGGTAGCAATACCCTCAGCTAATTTAAAGGCCGTGTAAAACCTAGCGAAACTGACAGCCGTATGTTGAACCTCATCCACATTAACGGAGTTTAGCACCCTTAATGCGTTGTAGAGAGTGTCTTCAGGTTTAAAGGAAAAAATTCCTTCCGTGAAAATCAGCCTTAGTGTTTTAGCAAGGCTTGACTTGTCCTTATCTAATGCTTCATAAGCCTCTAGGGGTCTATTCTCTGCTATTAACTGCGATGCGTTATCAAATTTTATCTCTGGTGTAAAAATTTTAATAAATAGCTCTTCATAATCGCTCATTAACCCGAGTCCATCCTTTCCTACTACGTATAAACTTATTAATTCCTTTTCGTAAAGTCCATCAGCCTTAAACCCCCTTATGGGTTTTATATGTTTTTCCTCATAAGACTTTTCCAGTACCTCTAAAACCTGGTCTCTAGTCACATTAGTGTTCTCTAATATTTTCCCCCATATATCGGTTAGAACCTTGACCCTCTCCTTGTATAAATCCTTTACCATGGATTTGTATTTGGCAATTTCCCTTAAAAAGGTATCAAAACAGAGGATCTAAACATGAGCATAACAAATGAAGACACTTTAAAAAATAATGTAGTGTTAATTTCAGCATCAGATCTAGAGGAAGAGATCAAGGAATTAAAAGATAAATTAAAAGGAATCAATGACTCTACAACTCAAGAATTTAACAGCATTAAATCGGAATTAGATAAACTGTTCACGATCACTAGCTGGTTAAACATAGCTAGATCACAAGGGATGTGGAAGGCCAAGACGTGCAGACATGTATTTAATGATACATGTAATGCATGGAGCGTGGCTGAACCTGAAAAATTAGGGATACCTCAAGATGCTGTGGTAGTCCAAGAGAATGGAAGTAAAAAGATTGTGGTAGCAAAGTTCTCTGATTTGTGTATAACGTGCCCGTTATACGAACCTAGGAAGGCGTGATATGAGTAATAATTTTTTTGATTCTGAGAATTTTTCTGCTCATTATGTTAGTTTCTTCTATGAATTCTTCTAGGCTTTCTAGTAAATCGTCAAGGATTATATCTATTATTTCTCTTTTCTCTCGTTCATTAGCTATCTTGAATGCCTTCTCAATAGTCTCGTCGCTAGGATGTGTGGCACTAGATAAGAATTTAGTTATAGCTGAGGGGGATAAGCCAAGTTCTTCAGCGAGTTCCTTTTTACTTCTATTCTCTAGCAACAATTCGATAATACGTGTCCTAGCCTCTTTACTTAGGTTATGTATGATCCTCATTTAGTTAAGTTGTCATCGAAAATTTAATAAGTGAAATATATTATATCTTACGAATGAAGGCAATAGTATTCGATTTAGGTATTACAGTAAAAGATGTGATAGAACAGCCCATAAATAAGGACTTTGTGATGGTAACACCCTCAACAGTTCTCTTCACCGGATTAGAAAACGCAATTTACACTGGATTCTTATGGGTCGAACCAAAGAGAATTCTTGGGAGCACCGGTATAGTTAAGATAAGGAACGTTGGGATCGAAGTGGATAAGAACATTGAGGGTAAAAATGCTGTAGTCCTTCCATATTCTAAAAAGTATGGTGGAATAGGGACAGAAATAGACGGAATCCTAAGTGAGTATGCTGTAATACCAGAAGATAGTATAGTGGTTCTGCCAGATAACTTTAATATAAAGTACGTTCTATATCCGTTCGTAAGTATTGGATTACAGCTTAGAAAGATAGTCAAGGGCTTTAATGTTCTAATCGTTGGTGGTGGACTAGTATCATACATCTCTTCCTTAGCTCTAGTAGGGTATGCTAGTAGGGTGTACTTATACAACGACGAAGGCTATAAAGTAAGGTTATATGGGGTTGAAGAAATAAAGGATGGAGGAAGTTGGGATATCATATTCGCTGGGAGTATGAGGAGTTGGATTAGGGTAGCATTACAATTTAGTTCTAAAGAAGGGGATATCTTAGCTTTACCAAAATTTCTAAACTCTTGGCCTGCAATTATTCCTACCAGACTAAACGTAAGGCTAATTGAGCCTATGAAAATGGACGGAGTATTTGAATTTATTGACGATGAAATCACAGATAAAATATTTCAAGAGCTAGTAGTCTCATCTGACTCCCTTGAATCTTCGATACCTACACCTAAACCAGGAGTTCTATTTAACGCTGAGAAATTCTTTTCTGCTAGAAGGTCGTAAAAAGATCATAAATAAGACGAAATGGTTTCACCTAGAATCTTTATTCCTTGCTCTAACTCTTCTGGATTAGGATAGCTAAAGTTTAGTCTCATCGTGTTTCTTCCACTGTAGTCATAATAGAAACTGGATCCCGGCACGTAAGCTACTCCCCTCTTCATTGCCTCTTCTAACATCTTTACTGTGTCTATCTTTTCTGGTAGCCAAGTAAACACAAACATACCACCTACTGGCCTACTCCATCTAGCTGATTTCGGGAAGTATTTCTCTATAGCATCTAACATGACATCTCTTTTTTCACGATATGTTTGCTTAATTTTAGGAATTTGCCTCTCTATGACTCCTCTCTTGATTGCTTCCATTGCGATCATCTGAGTAAACGTTGGCGTGTGTAAATCTACATTCTGCTTATATAGCTCCATTTCATGAGTGAACTCTTCAGAAGCTATAACCCAACCTAATCTAAAACCTGGGGCTAAAATTTTACTAAAGGTTCCGGTGTAGATCACCCTGCCGCTTCTATCCAAAGCTTTTAACGGCGGTGGGCTATCCCCTTCAAATACTAAGAAGCCATAGGCATCATCCTCTATCAGTAGAAAGTCATATTGTTCTGCCAATTCGATGAGCCTCTTTCTGTCTTCTAGGCCCATAGTTGTTCCAGCCGGATTTTGTGCAGTGGGTATAACATACATCAACTTAGGTTTTTTGCCTTTTGATATACTCTCCTTAATTTTTGTTTCTAACTCGTCAATATCAGGTCCTTTTTCTGTAACCTTTACGCCAATAAAGTTAGGCTTCCTGGCTCTAAGTATGTTTAAGGCGGCCAGATAAGTGGGCATTTCGACAATAACTGTATCTCCCGGGTCTACAAGGAGATTAAAGATCATGAACAGGGCTTCTTGGCTCCCAACTGTGACGAAAATGTTGTTCTCATTTATCCCAGTTATGCCCCTTCTTGACGATAGATTTACAAGTTCTTTCCTAAATTCTACTATTCCTGAAGTGGTAGAGTACTGTAGTGCCCTTTCAGGACTATTTTTAAGTATGTCAGTTGTTATTTTTTCTATCTCCTCAGATGGGAAAGTCGAGGGGTCGGGTAAACCTCCTGCCAAGCTTATTACCTTTTTACCTTCAGTTAGTTTAAGTAGATCTCGTATTTCTGAACTTCTCAATAACTCTGTATCCTTGGACAAAAACCGTTCAAACATTTAACACTTCACGCACAAAATATTAACCTTTATCCTTTTATCTATTTTTGTGGAAGAGTGGTATGCTGAAATAATAACGATAGGAAATGAAATACTATCTGGTAAGACAATAAACACTAATGCTTCACATATAGCTAGAAGGCTGATCTCTATAGGTTTCACTATACGAAGAATAACAGTAGTAATGGATGAATTGGAAGAAATTAAGGAGATCTTTAAGGAAACCATAAGCAGAAACCCCAACCTGATCGTATCCACAGGTGGATTAGGTCCCACTTATGATGACAAGACTAGTGAAGGGATTTCCCTAGCTATAAATAGACCTTTAGAGTTGAACCAGAAAGCATATCAAATGATTGTAGAGAAATACTCTAGATTAGGAATCCAACTTACGGAAGAAAGAGTAAAAATGGCTAAAATGCCTAGAGGTAGCATAGCAGTTGAGAATGACGTGGGTATAGCACCAGGCATTTACGTAAAATATGAAGACATAGAGATTTTAGCTACCCCGGGTGTACCTCGTGAAATGGAAAATGTACTAGAAAATTTTCTATCTAAACATCTAACTAATAGGCCTAATAAAAAATATCATGAAGAGAGCTTTATCATTAGAGGAGTTATGGAATCTACTATTGCACCTTACGTTAAGCAGTTGGTAAAGAAATATGATTTATATATAAAGACTCACCCTAAAGGAAAAGAATTAGAAAACCCAGTCTTGGAAATTCAAATAGCCGGAAGTTCAATCAGTGAAGACGAAATAGAAAGAAAAATTAAGGAATGTAAAAAGGAACTAATAGACATAGGTGTAAGACTAGGGGGACTTGTAGAGGAAGTTAAGTAATTCTTTTGTTAACTCCTCCGGCATTTCAAAATTAAGGAAATGACCATAACTCGCAAAGACTTTACTTTTTGCGTCCTTAATTTTGCTCTTAAACAAGTTTAAGTTCTGAGATAGCTTGTCTTCACTCCCATAAAGTAATAAAGTTTCTATATCTAATTTGGTCAACTCTTCTGAGTAATCTCTTGCATTAAGTAAACCTTCTACTGCATACTTATATCCTATCGGGGTATTCTCTCGGTAGACGCTTAATAAGTCATTCCACGCTCTGGGGTTACCATATAAAGTGGGAGCAAAATCGTTTATTTTTCTCCTATAATCTGCAAGAGCCTCCATGCCCAATGATAAGGCTATTGATAACATTTTCTCATAGGGTTCTCTTGCCGGTGCTTTATATAACGCTCCTATTAATACAAGTTTTTTTACACTATTTTTTAAGGCATAATCAATTGCAATTAAAGTCCCTAATGAGTGTCCTACGATAATCGGTTCTTTAATCCCTTCTATTTCTAATAATTTTCTAAGGTCTTCAGAATGTTCCTCTATTAAATACGGTGCGGGCGGTATTGATGATCTACCGTGACCTCTTAAGTCATATACTAAGACTTTATATTTCCTTGATAAGGTTGGGTAAATGTATTTCCAACTATTTTTACTCCCAGCTAGGTGATGTATTAGAATTACAGTGTCGTTAGCATTATTTTCATCTCTAACTTCATAGTAGATTCTTACCCCATTATCTAACGTTATGATCAAAGGTTTTCACCTATGAGCCTATCGACGTATATTTCACTTATCACTATTGGGTACTCTATTCCAAGTTTTTCAAGCACTTGAGGGTGAACTTCACCTATAATTCCTACTACTTGTTCCTTATCTTTTATGATTTCAGCTGTTCTACCTTTGATGAGTAAAGGGTGTTCAGCTCTTCTGTACTCAAAAGATATATTAAGATTGTATAAGATTTGATGTATTCTAGATTGGAGGTCTTCAAAGCTTACTTTACTGTCCATAATAGAGTAGACGGCCCTTGTAGAGTTTAAATAACCAGTATCAGTATTACCCCTTATCACCGCATCTCCGATTTCAAACACCAGTATAGGCATTTTTGAATGTTGGTTCTGCTTTAAGAAATACAGTGTAGTAGGTATAAGAGAATTCCTGATTACTGTATAGTCAACAGTCACTGGGTTTACTATTTTAACGTAATCACCTTCAATATCCCTATCGTTAGTGAGGACAAAAGTAAAGATCTCCGTGAACCCTGCTCCGATACTTAAATCCCTTATTTTTCTGGTTACAGTAGTTAATTTAGTAGCTGCGCCTAAACGTGTAAGTTTAAAACTTGAAGGTTCAAGGTTTTGATATCCTATCATCATCGCTACATCTTCTACTAGATCGATTTGCGAAATTATATCTACTCTATAGGGAGGGATAATAACTTCTACCTCGTTACCTTGTACTTTACTTACATCGAATCTAGCCATCCTTAAGTATTCTATTACACTTTCAGTGGTTAGGTTTAACCCAATTTTTTTGCTAACATAATCTGAACTGATTTTCATTTTAGAGTGCTTCAGCTGCGGGTACCAAGTCTCATAGCTTTCAGAAAGGACCTTAACCAGTTCTATTTTTCCGCCCATCTCAGCTAAGTTTGTTGTAAGGATGTCTAACGTTGCACTTACAGCATCTAAAGAAGTACCCGTAACATCAATGAATAAGTTTCTTGTAGATATCTCTAGCCGCGTTTTTTCAGAGTTTATTACGGGCGGTATGCTAAGGATACTACCATTATCTTCCATAATTGCCGGTGTCCTCCCGTCCTTAACAGAAATAGTTCCGTATTGTTTTCCTTGTTCTGTACTCTCTAAAACTTCCTTCACAGTTAACTCTCTTTTTTCATTTAGCGGTGTAAATTTGTAATCCAACTGTACTTCTCTGTATACTATGTTTTTAGAGGTAATCTTATCTAGGTCATGGATCCCTATAGCTACCTTTTTCCTCTTTCTCCCTATAGTTATGTGAAGTTTTTCTTGGAATTGAATAAGTTCTTTTAAGGAATCTTCATCAAGATTTATTCCCCTTACTATCCCTGCTACTGCATAAGGCCTTGTCTCAACTTTTTCTACCTTAAGGCTATACTCTCCTTGTTTTACTTCATACTTTGCTTCTCCCAGTTCGATCTTCTTTAGTCCTTTAATTGCCCTTATTATACCTGGTGTAGATAGGAGGTCGGGCCTATCGTTATTTATTTCGATTTCTAAATGGTCTTGGTCAACAGGTTTAACTTCAGATTTTAGGTTAAATAGTAAATCTTCCAGTTCATTCTCACTAATTTTCAGCTTATTTAGCAAGTCCCACTTGTAGACTATAATGTTAACCACAGCCTATCAGCCCCTGAAATTTCTCAGAAAATCTACGTTATTTGCATATAATAATCTAATATCCTTGAGGCCGAATAAGAGCATAGCGAGGCGATCTATTCCTATACCCCAAGCCCCAGCATCACTATCTATACCTACGGCTTCAAGTATCTCGGGCCTCAGTAAACCTGCACCTGACATCTCTACCCAGCCCAAGCCTTCGATCTTTCCATATACTTCCACGCTAGGTTCTGTGAACGGGAAGTAAGCTGGCTTAAATTTTATTTCCTTTATACCTATCTGATAAAAGATCTCCTTTAAGACTCCTAATAGATCCCTGAAGGCAAACCCGTTTTCTACTACAAGACCGTCTAGTTGGTGGAACTCAATTAAATGTGTAGCATCTATTGAATCAGGTCTGAACACTTTACCGATAGTGAAAGTCCTGATTGGTGGTCTAGGTCTACTACTTAAAACTCTGGAAGTTACTGCTGTAGTCTGGCTCCTTAAGACTAGCCTCAATGCAATGTTAGGTTCCCATTCATATTTCCAGCCCTTCTTATGCATTTCCTTTACCCTATTCATCAGCTCTAAGTCCTTTACCTCACCTTTACCCTCAATCATAAAACTGTCATGAATTTCCCTAGCTGGGTGATCTTGTGCTTGGAAAAGCAAATCGAAATTATAAAACTCTAATTCCACATAATTTCCTTTAACTTCTGTAAATCCTAAGTTTATCATTACATCCCTCAATTTTTCTAAAAATTCTTTAAAAAAGTGTTTTTTAGCAAGTGGGTAAAAGGGTGGTTCAGCCTCAACGTTATACTCTTTAATCGGTGCTTTTTCCCACTCATGGTTCTTTATGATATCAGTAGTGATATATGTAATAGGCTTTACGACCGTTATGTCCTCCCGTGCTAAACTAAGAATTAATGCAGTTTCTTGTTTTACGCTTATCAGTTTCCTTGCAAGTAACTGTTTATAGTTATTGTCGTTGATCTTTGAGGGGTCTCTAAGTAAGTCTACTTCAGGTGATTGGTAATCTTTAACCAGTGGTATTACTGAATCTTTTTCTATTTTTATAAGGTTTTTTCTCCTTGCCCAACCTAACGCTATTTCTAGTTCGTTCCCCATTAGCTCTTTTAGCTCACTAATTTTTCTGCTTTGGCCGTTTAGGGTTTTAATCAGAACATCTTCTGGCATTCCTCTCTGTAGCCTTAATTTTCCCTCGTCGGTCAGTTCGTACTTCGTTAATTTTTTTTCTTCTAGCCTTACGTACCCTTTCTCTTTCAGTAACTGTGAAAGACTATATATTGACGATAGAGGTATCCCTAGTGAATCGCTTATTTCTTCTGCTGTAGCCGACTTATTAGGTCTAGATTTTAAATATTCTACTATCTTAATCTCATTTTCGCTTAACATTTATAGTTCCACGCTCTGTCCAGGCTGAAGTACTAATGCTTTGTACCCTCTTTTGCTTACTTCTTGGACAAATTCGTCAGGATTTACTTTAATTAGGTCCCAAGTATTGTAGTGGATAGGTATAGCGTATCTTTTAGGTCTCAGCATTTCAACTGCAATACCAGCTTGTTGAGGATCCATGGTAAACCTACCTCCTATGGGTAGTAACACATAATCCGGTTTAAACAGTTCTCCGATTAACTTCATATCCTCAAAGAGCCCAGTATCTCCTGCATGATACAATGTTACTCCATCTCCATTTATAACGACTCCAGTTGGATCGCTATGTTCACTTGAATGGACGGCTTTAGTTAGAGCTAATTTTATCCCATCGAAAGATATATACCCTCCTACGTTAGCCGGGATGAATTTTTCCCAATCAATCTTAAACTCGTTCGCCAAATATGCCTCAAGGTCGTATGTAGCAAAAATTTTTGCCTTAGGGTTCATTTTCATGAGTTCAACGGTATCTCCCAAGTGGTCGTAGTGGTCATGTGTAACTACTATTAAATCTAAGTTATTATCGAAGTAATTCAATCTCACAGGGGATAGGGGGTTATCTTTTATCATTGGGTCTACAATAATATGTTTACCACTAATATTCAATTCAACCGCTGCGTGCCCTAACCATCGTAGTTGTGGCATAATAGAATATTTCTAAGCTAAAAATTAAAACTTCCTTTCTTTATATAACCTCATGAATGAGGAGGTTATAGAAATAATTAGAAAAGCTGGGAAAATAGCTGCTAAGGCAAGAGAAGAAGGAGCTAAACTAATTAAACCGGGAGTAAAGGTAATAGACGTATGTGAGACAGTAGAAAAAATAATAATCGAGAACGGCGCATTTCCAGCATTTCCTTGTAATCTCTCTATAAATAATGAAGCTGCCCATTATAGTCCGGTCATAGGGGATCTAAAAGTAATCCCAGAAAACGCAGTAGTGAAACTAGACCTGGGTGCCCATATAGATGGGTATATTACGGATACTGCCCTTACTGTGGCTTTGGATCCTAAGTATGAAAAGCTTGCTGAGGCTTCAAAGGTAGCACTAGATAAGGCAATAGAAACTATAAGGTCAGGAGTAGATATAGGTGAAATAGGGAAGGTTATAGAACGGACTATAAAAAGTTATGGATATAAACCTGTAGCGAATTTAGGTGGGCACTTAATTAGGCGTTATGAATTACACGCTGGAATTTTTATTCCAAATGTTTATGAAAGGGGAATGGGAAGAATAATTGAAGATAATACATACGCCATTGAACCATTCGCTACTGATGGAGGGGGTAAAGTAATTGAAGGAAAAGAGATTACAATTTATGCAGTAAGGACTACGGATATTAAGGGTCTTTCTGATGAAGAGAAAGATTTTCTTATGAAAATTTATGAAAAAGTAAATAAGAATCCTTTTAGCGAACGTTGGTTTGCAAATCTAGGAGAAGCTGAATACGTAAAACAGATGATAAAAACTTTAATGAGGAAAGGAGCTATTAGGGGATACCCCATACTTCTTGAGGTGAAAAAGGGGTTTGTGTCCCAGTTTGAACACACAGTCTTAGTTACTAGGGATGGCGTGGAAGTAATAACTTAATAAAAAATTATTAGCCCTCATGTTTATAAAAATAAAGTGATGGGATAATGTTAGACGTAGTTGAGATAATAGCATTAGCTCAGTCAGCTCCATCTGGACAGATAAATAGTGCTTACTATTTTCTAGCGTATATCATATTCTTTGGACTCATAGCTCTTATGTCTCTGCCTGGGTTCCAACAAAGAATGTATATATACTTTGCATCTAGAGAAATAGAGAATGGACTGGCTAAAATAGAGAAATCTCTAAATGCAGCAAAAAGTAAGACTAAACAGCTCTTAGAGAAACAAGGAGCACCAAACCCTGACGAGCTAACAAAGAGGTTTGCTGATATGTTTACAATAGACCCAGTTAATGTAGAGCCGACGGATATAATAAGTAGGATGAGGTTGCTAATACGTACAAGTGAGGATAGAATTAAGGGTATTATAATGACTACTTTACCAAATGTTGATCCAGTAACTAGGAGTAAGATAGAAGTATCTGCTGAAATAATAAACGCTCTAAATACGATACATAAAGTTATAAGGCACTATTTGCTGATGGGTAAGAAACTAAATAGCTACTTTATTCTAATCCAGTTACAAAGTATAGTCCCTATGCTAGTAAAGATGGCTGAAGCTTATGAGAAAGCACAAGATACTTTCATTCAAGGTGTCCCCGTAGGGGATTCCCTAGGTCCTTTAGTTGCATCGAGGTTTCTAATGTCGATCCCAGAGAAATGGTCACCCAGTAGAGAAGTAGTTGCTGGAGAGACTGTATTTGAAGGAAGAAAACTTATTGTGGTGAAAGCTGAAGGGCCCATGGCAACTGTGGGTACACCCGGAGAAGCTGTTGAAAATATAGTGGAGAGGGAACACGGAAAGGTATCGAGAATAATTACAGTAGATGCAGCTGCGAAATTAGAAGGTGAGAATACAGGCGAGATAGCTGAAGGTACCGGAGTAGCCATGGGCGATCCGGGTCCAGAAAAGATAGCAATAGAAAGGGCTGCTGTAAAGTACAATATTCCTATTGATGCCGTGATTGTTAAAATGAGCTTAGAAGAGGCTATAACGTCTATGCCTCAGGAAGTTTATGAAGCAGCTGATAAAGTTGTCGAAATGGTTAAGAAACTGATACTAGAAAGGACTAAGCCTGGAGATACTGTAGTATTAATAGGCGTAGGGAACACTGTAGGTGTAGCTCAATGAGCCAAAACCAACAGCAACAACAAAAACCTATAATTACTGTTTTAAAATGTTTGAAGTGCGGTTACACTACAGAAAGGCCATTTAGAGAAGGGGATTTCATTCCGAAGATAGAAGGTACATGCCCTAAGGACGGGGCTCCTCTTTTTATTTGGGGGATATACGCAAAGTCTAATCAGCAACAACAAAAGAACAAATAGCGCGTATTAAATCAGATACTTTTTTAAGCTATGAAAGATTAATAGTGATTGCCCACCCGGCCATAGTGGGCGGGCAACACCCGGACTCGTCTCGAACCCGGAAGTTAAGCCGCCCACGTCAGAAGGGCCGTGGGATCCGCGAGGACCCGCAGCCCTTCTGAGCTGGGATGGGCATTCATTTTTAATACTTTTAAATTACGTTTTATACTAATGAAAAAAGTGTTTGATGAAGTTCACGGCTATATAACCTTGAATGACCTTGAAACCAAGATAGTGGACTCACCTATTTTTCAAAGGTTACGAAGGATAAAACAAACTAGTCTTGCCTACCTTGTTTACCCTGGTGCTATGCATACACGCTTTAGCCATTCTCTAGGGAGTTTCCACTTATCACAAAAAATTGGTGAAAAGTTAAGGCAGAACGGTATTCTGACGGATGAGGAACTCAGTGTCTTACGTATATCATCATTACTACATGATATAGGCCAATTTCCCTTTAGTCATGCAATAGAACCCCTTTATCTACAATATAATATAAGTAATAAAGTGCTCAGGAGTGAAATAATACGTAATGACGCTGAGTTAGAAGAAATTTTTGAAGAGTATTCAGTTAATACTGACAAGATCCTAGAGATATACAATGGCGAAAATACTTTTTCTAGCATTATAGATAGCGATGTAGATGTAGATCGTATGGACTATTTAATAAGGGATTCAAGACACACCGGTGTCCAATTAGGAAATTTAGACTTAGATAGACTAATAGATACCATTAGTTATGGAGAAGATAATAACATATTAGTACTAGAGAAAGGTCTCTATAGCCTAGAAAATTTTTACATCTCTCGACTTCATATGTATCAAGCTGTTTATTATCATAAGACTATTTTGGGTTATGAGTTGTATTTAAGAAATATATATAAGCAGATAGTCGATATTTGCTGCTCGGAATTATTTGATGAAAAATATATAAAGAAGAGTGTGAATGATGGTTCTATAGCTTATTGGGACGATGAATGGATTTTCTCAAAACTATATGAGGTTTTATCTGACTATAACATTTCAGACAATCTAAAAATGCAAGTGAAAAACTTTCTCAATAGAAATGGACCTAAAGTAGTATTTGAAGAGGTTTCGTTTGATAAGTTAACTACACCGCTTGAAGAGTTGGTTGGTAAGCTTGAAAGGTATGGAATTCCTAGAGAAGCCATATTTCCATTTGAAGAGAAAATAAAGATCATTGATAAAAATAAGATAAAAGTCTTCTCTAAGGGGAAATATAAAATGCTCAAAGACTTTTCAAATACATTACTTAACGTAGTACCTGAGTATATAAATATTAGCAGGATCTACGTTGACTATAAATTTGTTAATAGGGCAAGGGATCTATTGAGTTGAGACTCATACTGGTAGACGTAGATGGAACTTTAACATTAGATAGGGATACGTATCTCCTAGAGTTAGATGCTATAAAAGCTTTAAGGGAGATCCAGAAAAGTGGGTTTAAAGTGGGTATTGTTAGCGGTAATTCTTATCCGGTACTAAGAGCGCTCTATACCTATCTAGGTTTTAATGGGGGGATAGTGGCTGAAAACGGATGCGTAGTGTATTATGAAAAACTATATGAAGTGTGCGAGAAAATAAATAAAGATTTAATAGCTGAATTTGAAAGATTATTTAACGTAAAAGGAAGCTGGCAAAACGTGTACAAATGTTGCGATTTGACGTTTACTCCTCCTTATCTGACTAATGAAATGGTAAAGTGGGCGAAAGGTAGAGGTCTGTATATTAGAACTAGTGGTTATGCGATACATGTTTCTAAGTCTAAAAAGGGAAAGGGAGATGGAGTGAGGTTCTTAATCTCCCTTTTAGGTGTGAGTAAAGGTGATGTAATAGGCATAGGGGATTCTAGCACAGATATAGAGTTTTTGGAAGAGGTAGGTTTTAAGGTAGTGGTAGGAAATGGAGAAGAGGAAGTAAAAAAATTAGGAAACTATATAACTAGGGAGAAAAGTGGAAAAGGAGTAGTGGAGTTTGTGAATAAATTAATTAAAGGTGATATAGATGGAGGAATTAGAGGAGCTGGTATATAAATATGCATTACAAAACGCAGTAAAACATGATGGTAAAGCTAATGTAAACGCCGTAGTTAGTAAAATCTTTTCGGAAAGAGGAGATTTGAGGTCTAGAGCCAAGGAGATCGTCGAACTAACTAAGAAAATAGTGGATAAGGTAAATTCGATGAGTATTAACGACCAGATAAACGAGCTTAAGGAAAAATACCCAGAGATGCTTGAGGAAAAAAAGAAAGAGGAAACAGTAAAGAAAACGCTCCCGCCAATTTCAGTTAAAGGGTCACTAGTTACGCGATTTGCTCCTAACCCGGACGGTCCGTTACATTTAGGAAACGCTAGGGCTGCAATAATTTCCTATCAGTACGCCTCGATGTATAATGGGAAATTTATCCTCAGGTTTGATGATACTGACCCTAAGGTAAAGAAACCTATTAGAGAGGCTTATGATTGGATAAGGGAAGACTTAAAATGGCTAGGCATAAAGTGGGACTTAGAAGTTAGAGCCTCAGCTCGTTTAGAGATTTATTATAAATATGCTAGGGAACTTATTCAGAAAGGACATGCTTATGTAGACACGTGTAAAGAAGAGGAGTTTAAGGAGAAGAGGGATAAGGGCGAACCTTGCCCTAACAGGCTGAGAGATGCTTCCTATAATCTTGATTTATTCGAGAAAATGTTACAAGGTGAATTTAAAGAGGGAGAGGCTGTAGTTAGGTTAAAGACAGATCTAACCCTACCAGATCCGTCCCAAAGGGACTGGGTATTGCTTAGGATTATAGATGTAAAAGCTAATCCTCATCCTATTGAAGGTGATAAATACTGGTTATGGCCTACCTATAATTTTGCCAGTGCGATAGATGACCACGAGCTTGGTATAACACATATTTTTAGGGGGAAAGAACATGCAGTTAACGCAGAAAAACAGAAATGGGTATATAACTACCTGAGATGGACCTACCCTGAAGTCCATGAATTCGGTAGGCTCAAACTAGAAGGATTTATGATGAGTAAATCTAAGATTAGAACAGCATTAGATAGAGGATCTGGTATAGATGACCCGCGGCTACCTACACTAGCAGGGCTAAGGAGGAGAGGTATTTTACCTGATACTGTGAAAGAAATAATCATTACGGTAGGTCTTAAAGTTACTGATGCCACTATAAGTTTTGATAATATAGCTTCTATAAATAGGAAAAAGCTGGATCTAACAGCTAAGAGGCTGATGTTTGTCCCCAGCCCTAGGGAGTTTGAAATCGAATTACCAGATAAAATGACCGCTAAGATCCCATATCACCCTTCAGACCCGTCAAATTATCGTGAAATTACTGTAAGTCCCCACGATAAGGTAGTGATCGATTCTGAAGACGCCAAAGAAAAAGTCCTCAGGTTAATGGAGCTCTGTAACGTGGTAGTTGAAGGTGATAGACTAATCTATCACAGTAGGAGTGTTGAGGATGCTAGGAAAATAAATGCTAAAATTGTACAATGGACTAAGAAGAGCGAAGCTGTGGATATAGTAGTTTATATTGCGGATCCTAATTCAGGGATAAGAGAAATTCATGGGTTAGGAGAAAAATCAATAGCCCAGCTTAGAGAGAATGATATAGTCCAGTTTATTAGGTTTGGTTTCGTTAGAGTAGATAAGAAGGAGGAAGAAGGTAATAGAGTAAAAATTCATGCTATATTTTCACATGAGTAAGTTTTTTAACCTATTAGAAGTCATAACTTATTGCGTGACGAGCTTAGGAGGAGGATGAACGCATGTCAAAACCAACTTATGTAAAATTCGAAGTTCCGCAAGATTTGGCAGAGAAGGTATTGGAAGCTGTTAAAAAAGCTAGGGAAACCGGAAAAGTTAAGAAAGGTACTAATGAGACTACTAAAGCAATAGAAAGGGGCCAAGCAAAACTAGTTGTTATAGCTGAAGATGTTCAACCAGAAGAAATAGTAGCTCACTTGCCTCTACTTTGTGAGGAAAAAAAGATTCCGTATGTATATGTTCCCTCTAAGAAATCGCTAGGAGAAGCTTGTAACCTTCAAGTTGCAGCAGCTGCGGCGGCTATCATAGACCCTGGAGAAGCTAAAGAGATGGTAGATGAAATAATAAAGAGGGTAGAAGGATTAAAAGGCCAATCAAGTTAAAAATTTTTTAGTATGAATATTTTTGTTATTGCAAACATTTTTAACACGTCTGGAGTTTATACTCACATAAAAAATGTAACTGAGCATCTGGTTAAACTAGGCCACTCAGTTACCCTTTATACTCCATATTTTTTAATTGACCCTTCAAGAAGAAAAGTCTTAGAGGAATTAAAAGGTGTCCAAATACACCCTTTAGTCTACTCTAACCTAGAGAAAGTGAGTAAAACTCAAATCAGGACTTTTAGTTATTTTATCTCTTCTCATTTAGTTTATTTAAATTGGAATAATCTTGGATTGGATAGAAAAATATTAGACGAATTGCCTAAATTCGACATAGTATATGATATGCATGAAGATTCTGTAACATTACGGTTGTCCTATCACGTAGCTAAGAAAGCTGGTAAACCTCTGGTAAAGCTACTTCATGATGAACCTTTCAGGAACTCGTTTGGAAGAGGATATAGACACTTTTATGGGATTAAAGGTTGGGTTTATGACAGTATGATGTATTTCTTTTATAAGTTTGATAAGGAGGCGTTCTTAAGATCTATTAAGGACGGGGTCTTAAGAGGTATCGCAGGTGTATCTCCTTCCTCTTTTTTCTATTCTGGTCTGGATAAGATTTCGAGGAAATATAATATTATAACCAAGGTCTATAAGCCCGGTAATGCTTTTGATAAAGAAAAAGTAGCTAAGTATAGAAAAACAAGGAACAAGGAAAATTATGCGGTGTATTTTGCGAGATTAGTCCCTCAAAAAGGTCTATATGAACTCCCTAAAATAGCTGATAAGCTTGAGACTAAAATAGTAGTTTGTGGGAGACTTTATAATGAAAGAGATAGAAAGTTTCTTGACAACAAAAAAATAGAATATAAAGGATACGTCTTGATTGAAGACCTGTATAAAATTGTTGCTAATGCAAAAGTCCTAATTTATCCTTCTCATCAAGACGGATTTTCATTGGTCGTCTTAGATGCTTTAGCATTAGGTACTACGGTAGCGGCATACGATATACCAGCAGTTAGGTTTGTTTACGGAGGTCTAAAGCCGGTTAAAGTCGTAAAGGAGTACGATACATATAGCCTATCTAAAACTGCTAACGAGGTTATAAGGATGAATGATGATGAGTATGAAAGTGAGCATGAAGATGAAAAAGTGCGTCAATTTTTAGATATGCATTCCAGTTGGGAAAACGTTGCTAAAGAGACTGAAGCGTTTTTGTTAAACTTCGTGAAACCTTGAAAAGGTGTAGCGGACCCGCCGGGACTTGAACCCGGGACCACCGGCTTTCCTCATTAGACCGAAGGCCGGCGCTCTATCCTGGCTGAGCTACGGGTCCTCCAAACTTATAACGTATTTCACATAATTATAAATTTGTATATGGCTAAACAAGTTACACTTTTTGATTTTGCAACTACTAGCAAGAGAAAAGAAGAAGAGAAGAATACTAGACAAGAACAAAAGCAAGATAACCAGCAAGTAGATACTCCTTCGAAAAAGGAGATAGTAAAGAAAAGGGCTACGTGGATAAATGAGGTGGAAGAGGGAAAAACGTATTTTTTACTGCAAGTTGACTACGATGGTAAAAAAGGAAAGGCTGTTTGTAAGCTTTACGATAAGAGCACCGGTAAGATTTATGTATTATACGATAATACGAATCACAAGCCATATTTCTTAACCGATATTGAGCCAGATAAAGTGAGCAGAATAACTAAGATCGTTAGGGATCCCTCCTTTGATCACCTAGAGTTAGTTCAAAAAATAGACCCGTATACGGGGAAATACATTAAGCTCACTAAAGTTGTGACTAAAGATCCGCTTGCAGTAAGGAGAATGAGGAGTTCGGTACCTAAAGCATTTGAAGCTCATATTAAGTATTTCAATAATTATGTATATGATTTAGGTCTGATTCCAGGTCTACCTTATGCCGTTAAGAAAGGAAAACTGGAGCCAGTAAAGCCTGATCTCAAGGGCGAGGAAGTCGAGGAAATAAAGAAGGCATTTGCAGATTCAGATGAAATGACAAAGAGAACTGTAGAGGAATGGATACCGATCTTTGAGAGTGAAGTACCGGATGTAAAGAGAGTGGGCATAGACATAGAAGTTTATACACCATCTAAAGGGAGGGTACCTTCTCCAGAGAGAGCTGAGTACCCTATTATTAGCATAGGTCTTGCTGGTAGTGATGGGCTCAAGAAAGTCCTTGTTTTAATGAGGCATGATGTAAGTACTGAGATACCGTCTAAAGATATTAGTGTAGAGACTTTTCAAACGGAACGTGAACTCTTGGCGCGGTTCTTTGACATAGTTTCAGACTACCCGCTTATTCTTACGTTTAACGGAGATGATTTCGATATACCGTATATTTACTTTAGGGCATTAAGGCTGAACTTTAAGGAAGAAGAAATACCTTTTGACATCGTTAATGACGAGGGAAAGTTCCTACCTGGAATTCATATTGATTTGTATAAGTTCTTCTTTAATAAAGCTGTGCGGAATTATGCTTTTGAAGGAAAATATAGTGAGTATAATCTTGATGCTGTGGCCAATGCTCTATTGGGCATGTCAAAGGTTAAGCTTGATACGTTTATAAGTTTCCTAGACTTAAGTAAATTGGTAGAGTATAATTTTAGAGACGCCGAAATTACTCTAAAACTTACAACTTATAGTAATAACCTAGTATGGAAATTAATTATTTTATTGGCAAGAATTTCTAAGCTAGGACTAGAGGAATTAACAAGGACAGAAGTATCTACATGGGTTAAGAATTTATACTATTGGGAACATAGGCAGCTAAATTGGCTAATACCGCTAAAGGAAGATATACTTGCAAGGTCTAATGAGATTAAAACAGCTGCTGTAATAAAGGGAAAGAGGTATAAAGGTGCTGTAGTAATTGATCCTCCCGCAGGGGTATACTTTAACGTAGTAGTATTAGATTTTGCGTCACTGTATCCATCTATAATCAGGAATTGGAATATCAGTTACGAGACTGTTGACAACATGGAATGTAAGAAGAAAGAATGGATAGTCGACGAGCAAGGACAAAAGCTCCATTTTGTCTGTACGGATAGACCTGGTATAACTGCTGTGATTACGGGATTACTTAGAGATTTTAGAGTCAAAATATATAAGAAAAAAGCTAAGCAAAAAGGTATTTCGGAGGAACAAAGGTCACTTTATGATGTGGTTCAAAGGGCTATGAAAGTGTTTATAAATGCCACCTACGGGGTGTTTGGTGCCGAGACTTTCCCGCTTTATGCGCCGGCGGTAGCAGAGAGTGTAACGGCAATAGGAAGGTATGTTATAACCACTACTTCGCAGACTACAAGGTCTCTGGGGTTACAAGTATTATATGGAGATACAGACTCGTTATTCATTCATAATCCTTCTAAAGAAAAACTAGAGGAAATAATAAAATTTGTAAAGGAAAAATTCGGTCTAGATTTAGAGGTAGATAAAGTTTATAAATTTGTAGCTTTCTCTGGGCTAAAGAAGAACTATCTAGGGGTTTATCCCGATGGAAAAACCGATATTAAAGGAATGTTAGCTAAGAAGCGCAATACACCAGAATTCATTAAGAAGGAGTTTAATGAGGTTAAGGCATTAATTGCTTCAATGAATTCGCCTGACGATATCTCTAAGATAAAGGTTGAATTAGAGAATAAAATAAAGGACATTTATAACAAACTAAAGAATAGAGGGTATAACTTAGATGAGTTAGCCTTTAGAATCATGCTGTCTAAACCTCTCGATGCTTACAAGAAAAATACTCCACAACACGTTAAAGCCGCTTTACAATTAAGAGCTTATGGCGTTACAGTCCTTCCCAGAGATGTTATTCTCTTTGTGAAGGTAAAAAATAAGGATGGGGTAAAGCCAGTTCAGTTATCTAAATTAAGTGAGATAGATACTGATAAGTATGTAGAAGCCCTAAGGAGTACGTTTGAACAGATCTTAAGGGCGTTCAATATAAGTTGGGATGAAATAGTCTCAACTATAACTATTGACTCATTTTTCTCTAAGCAAAAATAATTTTTTATATAGTTAAAAATTTTTATTCTTCTTCCTCTTCTTCTTCTAAATCTAGAGGTTTCTGAGAGGTGGCTTGGACAGCGTAATCTGTAAGCTCTTTCTCAATGTTCTCATCTATGTAAGGAGATACAACATATACTTTCATATCTCTATAATCAGAATCCATCCATCTATTATCGAAACTTATTATATAAACTGGTATTTCTGCTACGGCTTCGGTTTTAGTCCTAGATTTAAGATAATTCTTTATAATTTCATATACATTAGGCTTTAGAGGAAGCGGTATTTTAACTTCGTACATATCCCTCATTATAGTAAAGTCTGAAGAGTTTTCATTCCATTCCTTTAAGGCATTTGACGCTATATCACGCAACACCTTATCGAATTCTCCTTCGACAAGTTCTTTTTTCGTTATATTTCCGTCCTCGCTCCTTAACACAAGCACTTTCATCAAGTTTCACCAATAACATATAAGTACACAAGGTGTGTCATATTTCCGTCCTCTACTTTTACAACCTCTTTAGGTTTCCATCCCCTCATTTCGAATTCATGGGATACTATTCTAGTACCAGGCTTAAGTTCTTTCTGAAGCTTTGGCATTAGCATTTCATTAACATTTGTCAGTAAAAACATAGTAACTACCGTGGCTTCTGATATGTCTACTTCAAAGAAATTCCCCTTAACAACATGGGCTATTCCTTCTACCCCATTTCTCTTTATATTTTCTATGGCTTCTTTTATTCTCTCATCATTTATCTCTACTCCTACGGCTTTTTTCACGTGAAAGTCCTTAGCTGCGGTAACAATTATCCTCCCATCTCCACATCCTAGGTCGTATACTATATCTTCAGGTCCTGCTCCAGCTATTTCTAGCATTCTTTTTACTACTTTCTCTGGCGTTGGTACGTATGGTACATGTGGAACGTAACTCACGACTCTCACTTATACTTAAACTATTCAGGTAATATTTTTAATTTTGTTAATTGCTTCCTCCTTTCCTTTTTCAGGATCTGGCTGGAACTTCTGGTTAAATGGCATTTGTGTCAGTACCGGTACGATTTTTCCGTCGTCAGTCTGAACAAATAATTGAGGTAGGAATGGCATACCGAATTCGTCTTTCTCTCCATAATCCGTAAGGAAAGTATAGTCCTCTATTTTTATCTCTTTTTCAAGATTTAACTGTGTGCTCAAATCCTCAGTAACTTTTACAAACGCCTTGTGGGATGGGTGAGATTCAGATGTTACCAAGATCAGTTTTTTAGCCTTCATAGTCCCATTAAAAGTACGGCAAGTAGTTAATAACGGTGTTGGTTCGTGATAACGAGGATAAGAAGACAGTCAAAGAAGTTACTTCAGCCAATAGCAAAGCTTTTTGTAAAGTCCGGAGTGACCGCCAATACTATAACTATTGCGGGACTCTTCTTGTCGTTTTTATACTTATTAGTTATTTTTATTTATAAAAATCCTCTGCTCGGAATCCTGTTAATTTCGTTTTCGGCCTTTATGGACGCATTAGACGGGGAAGTAGCAAGGTTAACTAGAACTGCTGGAGTTAAAGGCAGTTTTATAGATAGTAGTTTAGATAGAATTGAGGACATAAATTACCTTTTAGGTCTTTTAGTCCTCGGTTTTTCACCCTTGATAGTAAGTCTGCTAATAGGTTTGTCATTAGTAATACCCTATCTAAGGGCTAAAGGTGAATCGTTAGGTCTAACTAAAATTGAAGGTAGGGGAATAATAGAAAGGGGAGAGAGAATAATATTCATTATAGTTACGCTTTTCTTAGGTTTCTTTTCCTTTAAAATCGCCTTTATATTCCTCATAATATTCTGCTTATTATCAGCAATAACGGTAATCCAGAGGTTTTATTATATTTATAGAAGTTTACCGTAATATAGCTGTAAAGGATTAATTACTCCACACTCATTTACACATAGCCCTTTCTCTTTTAATTTCTGACACGAATACACTATGTACTTGTTATTTCTAAGCTTTTTATACTCGTCAGTAAATCCCTCTACCTCTGACCCTATGTCAATAAGGTAAGTTATGATTATCTTTTTCTCTTCATCAGAGAGATTATCTTTTTTCTTCATAAGTTCTAACATGCACGGGGGTGTCTTTCTACCTCTTATATTATCTGCCATTTTCTTGATCTCATCTGGTAAGTCAGTTAGTTGGGTTTGCTTTACTATACTACTCATTCTATCTTTTATCCTTTCAACAACTAAGTCTATTAGCTCTTCCTTATCTATGTAAACATTTCCTTTAGAAAGTATATGTTTACGCAGACTATATCTATCGTCTTTTTTCCTTAATTCTATCGTATATTTTAAATAGTCTAAAAAAGGGATAGAATAAGGAAGCCTGATTATCTTTATTTTTTTGCCGTTTTGTATCTCACGTAATTCTAATCCTTCCTCATTATTAATATTAATCCCTAATATCTTACCTATTTCTATTACCACAGAGGGCTGTTCAAATTTTAACTCCTGCTTAAATAGATTTACCTCACTTTCGATAAACTTTTCCGTAATAATCTTACTCCCTAGGGCAGACAAGATCAGGATAGATAGATAGAATACTAAAACAGTATCACCATGAAGTTTAGAGTAAGGGAGATTTTGTTTGTCTCGGATTACATTCTCTATCCTTGTTCTTGCTTCCATAAGCTTTTCCTTGCTTGTAGATAATAGGTCCTTAATAGTAACTGAGCTACCATATTTACTTAGCTCGTCTTCTAAGCTCTTTAAGAAAGGATATTTTGAGTAATCAATAAGAGCCAATTCGATCCTAATGTAATAAAGAAATTTTATAAGCTTATATTCCACGCGTGAACTAGATGTGAGAATATGAAAATATTTGTAGCCTCAGCGTGGCCTTATGTAAACTCAGTCCCTCACCTTGGAAACCTCATAGGTTCAATCTTGTCAGCTGATGTGTTCGCTAGATACGCGAGACTAAAGTACGGAAAGGAGAACGTAATTTTTGTTAGCGGAAGCGATGAACATGGGACTCCAATAGAAATAGAAGCCAAAAAAAGGGGAGTCAACCCAAAAACTCTAACAGACCAAGCACATGAATATGATAAGAAGCTTTTCCTTGAAACGTGGGAAATTACTTTTGATAATTACACTAGGACAGAGTCTCAAGTGCATAAAGATTTCGTGAGGAATTTCCTATTACGCTTAGATAAATATATCAAAGTAGAGGAGGACGAAATACCTTACTGCGAACATGACAAGTTATTTTTACCTGACAGGTTTATAAAGGGTACTTGTCCCTACTGTGGTTTTGAGGACGCTAGAGGAGATCAATGTGATAATTGCGGTAGATTGCTTACTCCTAAAATGCTCATAAACCCCAAGTGTGCTTTATGCGGTAGTACTCCAGTTATTAAGAAAACTAAACACTGGTTTTTTGATTTAACTGAGTTTAACGATAAGATCGAGAACTGGATTTCCTCTTCACGTTATATGCCTGAAAACGTTAAATCCGTTGCCTTAAGTTGGGTTAAGGAAGGTCTAAAACCTAGGAGTATAACAAGGGATAACTCATGGGGTATACCGGCACCTTTCGAAGGTGCGGAAAACAAGACTATTTACGTATGGTTTGAAGCACTATTGGGGTATATTTCTGCAACAATAGAATACTTCGCAAACGGCGAAGAAAAAGACAAATGGAAGGAGTTCTGGTTTGGGAATAACGTAAAAAGTTATTACTTTATAGGAAAGGACAATATACCTTTCCACGCCGTTATTCTGCCCGCTATGCTCATGGCATCTGGGGAAGGCTACGTGTTACCTACTGTTATAGCGTCTACCGAGTACTTACTTTACGAAGGCCAAAAATTTAGTAAGAGCAGGAAAATCGGCATATGGATAGATGAAGCTAAAGAGCTTATGGACATAGAATATTGGAGATTTGTCCTGATTAGATTGAGACCTGAGGAAAGAGATACTAATTTTACATGGAGAGAAGCAATTAGGATAGTAAATACAGAAATAAATGACGACATAGGGAATTATGCTAACAGAGTCCTTTCCATGGTGAATAGGTACTTTGAGGGTACCATACCTACGCCTAATGAGGGGTCGTATACTAAGGATGATAATAATTATATCCAAGAAATCAATACTGCTCCAAAAAGGATGGGAGACCTAATTGAGCTAGGTAAATTAAAAGCTGGAACAGAGGAACTACTTAAACTTGCAAGGGATGGCAATTCATACCTTAACACAAGGGCGCCATGGAATTTAATTAAGGCTGATAAAGAACAAGCTGCCAACGTACTATTTATAGCTTCAAATTCACTGAGGACTATCGCGGTAATGTTATACCCTCTAATGCCCTATCATGCGTCAAGGCTTTACTCCCAGCTCGGGTTGAGTGAAATAGAATCAGAGAAATGGGATGAAGCAGGAGAGTTAAAGCTTAAGCCAGGGCATAAAATAGGAAAAGTAGAACCTCTATTTAAGAAACTAGACCTTCCGATAGAAGATGAAGTCAAACTTCACCAAGAAATCCAGAAAAAATTGGAAGAGATAAGGAAAAAAGTAGAAAAAAATAGACCTGAATTATTAAGATAAGATTTCTATATAAGCTACTTGGGGTTCAAACTTTCTTCCTCTTCCTTCATAGAATTTACTGAACATTTCGTAGAAGTGAAGCCTCATATCTTGTATGAATACTATTAGACCTTCTAGTGCTATAGCCAGCAAATTCCCTATTATAATAATTATGATGGCAATGGGGTTTGTTAAAAGTCCTATCACTGTAGACGGATATCCAGCTGCTAGATATCCCATATAAGAAAAGGCATAAAGGATATAATAGTGGGCTACTGCGAACACTAATACTCGTATAAACGATATCGTATTTGATAATAGTAAAATTCCGGCTTCGAATCCGCCTTCTATGAATCCGAACACTATGGCACCTACAGCACTCATTTTTTCATGCCTGCGTAATATGACTACTTTTCCTGCCCAATTGTATATTAAGGCTAGCTCTACCCAAATCACTAATATGTCTGCAAGTGTTTGTGTACTACCCGGAGCTGGAGTACCGGTATGGAATAAGAAATACCCAAAACCGCCTAGTAAAGACTCTACTTGCCCTATATAATTAGGAAGATCAGTAAGACCATATGTAAATACTATAAAGGGTACAGTATATATAAGTAGTATAGGCAGTCTATCTAGTATTAGATATTCACTGTCTTTCTTTTTAATAGCGTTAACTACACCTAACACGGAACTCACGAAAAGCAGTACTGAACCTAGAAGTAAAGATAATATGATCGAGTTTACTATGCCTTGTTCAGCACCACCAGTAGGTAATATATACTTTATTTGTTGGTATACGGATTCTGGAACAGGCCATATACTGTATAAAGGCCCTGGAGGATAAGAAGGATTATCTAATAGTTCCCTGAGTCCACCAACAGCTAGTGGTCCGAAAAATTCTCTTGCTAAGAGCCCGGTAATCATGGCTATAATGCTTCCGTATATTAATACCAGTGATAATTGCCTAATGTTATTACTACCCTTTTTTTTGCCGTAGTTATAGAACCATATAGAAAATAGAAATATAACTAGAGCGTTTCCAAAATCTGGAAACATTAGCCCGAACAGTAAGGGAAACGTTATGATTAAAAAGATAGTGGGTGAAATTTCCCAGTAAGATGGTACACCGTAAAGTTCTACGACCGATTCTAATGGTCTAATGGATTTAGGTAAATTAACGTATGTAGGAGGTTCCTCTTGTTCAGCGTACCTTTTAGGATACTCATAGACGACAAACGCGACCTTATCTAGTTCTTCAAGCAACCTTTTTAGTTTCTTTTCACGCAAGTAACCTTCTATTTGGATATAAAATTCCGAAACTCTTGATTTAGATAAGATAGTAATAGCGTCTCTAACTGTTAACAGTCTACCGTATGTCTCTGCTATCCATCCTCTATCTTGTTCTATTTTGCTGATTAATTCTTTCCTCCTTTCTCCCAATAAAGATTGTAGATAATTTATTTTTTCTTGAATGTTAGCATACGCCTCTTGGGGAGATATTAGGTCAGGGGTTTCAAGTTTTCTTATTCCAAGTTCTTTTAGCTTAATATCAAGCCCCGTCCCTTTAGGGCTTGCTATAATACATGCGTTCTTATTTTCATCTAATTGGTTACATGCAATTGCAACATTTGGATTTTTTTCAATTTCGTTCTTTTGTGCATTGTTTATCATGGCTAATGCTACTTCAAAATGCTCTGTATAATATAGAAGCTCTAAGCTTACTCCAATATCTTTAAATGGCTCTAGTTCTAAGACCTGGAGGTTTAGTGATTCTAATTCCGCTTTCAACTTTCCTATTTCTTCTAATAAATCCTTGTATTTTTCTTCTATCTTGGAGAAGTCCTTGTTAACTTCATCCGAAACCGTTAACCAGTCCGAGACTTTTAGTTTCCCTCTTGGCTCTATCTCAATACCCCCAAGTTCCATTATTATCTTGATTTTGTTGATGTTCTCGTTGACTTCACCTAATTTTCTCCTTGCTTCTTCTATTTTTTCCTGTGAAATTGGTGTCCTCGGTTCTTCAGCCTCAAAAGCACCTATCTTTAATAGTTTCGTTACTATATCATTAGCATTGTCCTTCCTTGCCAGGATTTCAACTCTGACCATCGTCTCGGGCAGAATCACAGTGATTCAATATGATAAATCAGGTATGTCTTAAAAATATTTAATCTCGTTTTAAAATGATAGTTCAGGATGGGTAAAGTAGTAGTTGTAGGCGATAGGTATACAGTCAGCCTTTTTAAGTTAATCGGGACCGAAGGTCTTGTATTAGATGACCCACTTAACCTAGAAACTACTTTGATTAAATTAAAGAAAAGAGAGGACATAGATCTGATTTTAGTCGCTAACGACTTATACAACCCTGTAAAAGAGAAAGTAGAGTCCTTGGTCATTGAACAGAAAAAACCTCTAGTTACAGTAATTCCAACACCTTTTAGTCAAGGTCAACCTCTTGATGTAAAAGGCTTAATACTTAGAGCTCTAGGATTTGGGTGAGAACAGATGAAATTTGAAGAGTTGTTAAATTCATCCTTAGAAGAAGTGAAAAAGAAAAATGAGGAAGAGTTAAAGAAAGCACTCGTTGAAGCCACATCAATTGTAGACGAGAAATATAGCTCAGTCTTTTTAGAATATTCTCAGAAAATAACAGAGTATATAAGAAAAAATGAGGAAAGACTTAGAGGTGAACGGGCTAAGCTTGATGTTGATAACAAGAGGATTATAAGTAAGGAAAAAGATTACTGGATTTCAGAAGTATATAGAAAGGTTTCAGAGCAAATACCTTCTATAATTTCAAACCCTGAGTACAAAAAGGGGCTTGAATTGATAATATCACGAGAAGCGAGAAACGGTTGCGTAATATATTGTTCAAGAGGGGATATGCCCACTGTAAAGAGCATAATTTCTTCTAAGAAAATTAACGCAAAGATAGAAGAGGATAATAGTATAAAGGCTGGGCTTAAAATTTTCTATCCTGATCAAAGTTTAATGAGAGATTTTACACTTGAAACAATTTTAAATCAGATCTTCGATGATCTAAGGGATGATATAGCACAAATTCTCTTTGGTGAGTAAGATGGCAGGAGAAGGTCGTGTTGTCCGAGTTAACGGTCCTTTAGTAGTAGCCGATGGTATGAGAACAGCCCAAATGTACGAGGTCGTAGAAGTCGGAGAACCTAGGCTTGTAGGTGAAATTACTAGAATAGAGGGTGATAGGGCATTCATACAAGTCTATGAAACCACTGACGGGATCAAACCCGGCGACAAAGTATATAGGACAGGTGCTCCGTTATCAGTTGAACTTGGCCCTGGTTTAATCGGAAGGATATTCGACGGTCTCCAAAGGCCATTGGATTACATAGCTAGCGTGACCAAATCGCCTTTTGTAAAAAGAGGTGTAAAAATATCAGCCATTGACAAGGCTAAAAAGTGGCACTTTGTTCCGACCATCAAGAAAGGCGATAAGGTTTCAGGCGGAGACATAATAGGAGTTGTCAAAGAGACTGATCTAATTGAGCATAGGGTATTGGTTCCGCCTAATGTACATGGTGCAGTAAAAGAGGTAGTACCTGAAGGAGACTATACGGTTGAAGATGCGGTAGTGACTCTTGATGTTAGTGGTGACACTAAAGAGTTAAAGATGTACCATAGATGGCCTGTAAGGATCCCGAGGCCATTTAAGGAAAAATTAGAACCTAACGAGCCTTTACTAACCGGAATTAGGGTAATCGACACTATATTCCCTATGGCTAAGGGTGGGACTGCTGCTATACCGGGGCCATTTGGTAGCGGTAAAACAGTAACACTCCAAAGCTTAGCTAAATGGGCCGCCGCAAGAATTGTGATATACGTTGGATGCGGTGAAAGAGGGAACGAAATGACGGATGAATTAAGACAGTTCCCTAAGTTAAAAGACCCATGGACCGGTAAGCCTTTACTCCAAAGGACTATATTGGTAGCGAATACGAGCAATATGCCAGTAGCTGCTAGGGAATCGAGTATTTATGTAGGCGTAACTATGGCTGAATACTTTAGAGACCAAGGTTATGACGTGTTATTAGTAGCTGATTCTACTACAAGGTGGGCTGAAGCGCTAAGGGACTTAGGAGGAAGAATGGAAGAGATGCCCGCTGAAGAGGGCTTCCCAAGCTATTTACCATCCAGACTTGCAGAGTACTATGAGAGGGCAGGGAGGGTAAGGACTATAGGTAACCCTGAAAGGGTAGGTTCAGTAACTGCTGCTTCAGCTGTATCCCCGCCTGGAGGAGATTTTACAGAACCAGTTACAAGCAATACATTAAGGTTTGTAAGAGTGTTTTGGCCCTTGGATGTATCGTTGGCTCAAGCTAGGCACTTCCCTGCAATAAATTGGATACAAGGTTTCTCCGCTTATGTAGATCTGGTAGCATCTTGGTGGCACAAGAATGTAGATCCGAATTGGTTTGAGATGAGGAATACTCTAGTCAAGGTTCTCCTTAGGGAGGATGAACTAAAACAGATCGTAAGGTTAGTAGGACCCGAATCCCTTTCAGAGAAAGATAAGCTGGTCATGGAAGCAGCTAAGTTAATTAGGGTAGGGTTCTTACAGCAAAACGCATTCGATGAAATAGATGCTTTCGCATCTCCTCAAAAGCAAGATAAGATGATGCGTGTCTTATACACATTTTACACACAAGCTAATGACTTGGTTAGTAGGGGTATCCCGCTTAAGAAGATCCTTGAGAAAGTTTCATCTCTGGAGGCCGAGATAATAAGGATTAAGTACACTATTAGAAATGATGAGCTAGCGAAGATAGACGAGATAGAGAATAAATTAAAGGGTGCATTTGACTCATTAGTAAAGGAGGTGTCTGGATAATGGAAAGCCTGAATGTGAGAGAATATTCAAACATATCCATGATAAAAGGTCCTCTAGTGGCTGTTCAAGGAGTTAATGACGCGTCATATAACGAGCTCGTAGAGATTGAGCTATCAGACGGAACGAAAAGGAGAGGATTAGTAGTTGATTCACAGCTCGGAGTTACGTTCGTTCAAGTGTTTGAAGGCACAACAGGTATATCCCCTACTGGATCTAAAGTTAAGTTCCTAGGAAGAGGGTTAGAGATCAAGATTTCTGAAGAAATGTTAGGGCGTATATTTAACCCGTTAGGTGAACCTCTAGATAACGGTCCCCCGGTTATCTCTGGTGAAAAAAGAGATATCAACGGTGACCCAATTAACCCAGCTGTAAGGGATTATCCAGAGGAATTTATACAGACCGGTATTTCAGCAATTGACGGTTTGATATCATTATTGAGGGGACAAAAACTCCCGATTTTCAGCGGAAGCGGTTTGCCCGCAAATATGATTGCAGCCCAAATAGCTAAACAGGCAACAGTGAGAGGTGAAGAAAGCAATTTCGCAGTAGTATTCGGTGCAATAGGAATTAGGTATGATGAAGCCTTGTTCTTCAGGAAGTTCTTCGAAGAGACTGGTGCAATAAATAGGGTTGCAATGTTCTTTAGCCTCGCTAATGAGCCACCGTCTTTAAAGATACTTACTCCCAGAGCTGCCTTAACTTTAGCTGAGTATTTAGCATTCGAAAAAGATATGCACGTCTTAGCCATCCTCATAGATATGACGAACTATTGTGAAGCTTTGAGGGAACTGAGTGCGTCCAGAGAAGAAGTACCCGGAAGAGGCGGCTACCCAGGCTATATGTACACTGATTTAGCTACCATATATGAGAGAGCGGGTAAAGTAGTAGGCAAGAAAGGGTCAATAACTCAGATGCCTATTCTTACCATGCCCAATGATGATATGACCCACCCGATACCAGACTTAACAGGTTATATAACAGAAGGGCAGATAACGTTAGACCGTTCTTTACATAATAAGGGGATATATCCGCCTATAAACGTTTTGATGAGCCTATCAAGGCTAATGAGAGACGGGATCGGTGAAGGTAAAACGAGAGATGATCATAAAGATTTGTCTAATCAGCTTTTCGCTGCCTATGCTAGAGCCCAAGAGGTAAGGGGGTTAGCAGCAATTATCGGTGAGGATAGCCTCTCGGAGGTAGACAGGAAGTATCTACTGTTTGGTGAGCAATTCGAAAGGAAATTCATAAATCAAGGCTTCAACGAGAACAGAAGCGTAGAACAAACCCTAGATATAGGTTGGGAAGTACTATCTGTCCTACCAGAGTCAGAACTAAGCTTAGTTAAACAAGAATACATTAAGAAATACCACCCTAACTATAGGGGTAAGAAATGAGTTCAAGGAAGATTTTACCAACTAAAATTAACTTAATAAATCTCAAGAGGCAAATTAAGCTAACTAGGACTATAAAGAGGCTTTTAGAGAATAAACGTGAAGTCTTATTACTTTATCTAAGGCAGTATGCGGACGAGTATGAAAAAACGTACGGTGAAGTGAATAAAGTATTATCTGATGTGTATTCGACGTATTTAAAAGGTGTATCTGCGGAGGGTATTGGTACTGTAGAACAATTTGCCAATTCAATACCCCCTAATTTAGAGGTAAAGAGTAGCACTAAGTTACTTTTCGGAGTTAGGATCCCGATAGTAGAATTGAATGATGAATCTATCCAGAAGCAACCTTTCGGAAACATAGAGATCTCTCCGTTGATAACTAAATCCAGAGAAGAAATAGCTGAAGCTTTTAAGAAGATATTGCTGTTAGTAGAGATGGAGTCTGCGATAAGGTCTCTTACACTAGAACTAAGAAAGACTCAGAGACTTATTAATGCAATTGATACTTCTATTCTCCCATACTATAATTCCTCAGCTAAATATATTAAAAGTGTATTAGATGATAGGACAAGGGAGGAGTTTATCAGATTAAAAATAATCAGGAAAGTTCTTCAAAAAAGGAGGGTTGAAAATGGCTGAACAATATATTAACATGTTAAAGATTAAGCTTGATGAAAAGAAAAAAGAAATATTAGCACAACTTAACGCAGAGTTTGAAAAAATTGTTAAACAGAGGACAGAAGACTTTGAAAACATTAAAAGAAACATTTTAAAGGAAGTGGAAAAATAGTTTAACGGAGTGTTCTACTATGAGGAAAATTTTGCTCGCATCTCTACTAATACCGATCTTAGTAGCTACTTTATCGTCTGCTCAGACTGGTTTAGGGACTGAACTAGCAGGAATTAATATAGGTGCAGGTCTTGCTATAGGCTTAGCTGCTGTGGGTGCAGGAGTAGCTGTAGGGATGGCTGCAGCTGCAGGTATTGGTGTGCTGACAGAAAGAAGGGATATGTTCGGAACAATTCTGATTTTCGTGGCTATAGGTGAAGGAATAGCCGTATACGGTATATTGTTTGCAATATTAATGTTATTCGCAAAGGTGTAAAGAGGTTTAAAAAGATAAAAATGCTTTTTTAGCTCTTCGTTTTCTTTCCTCTTGCAATGAAAATAACAAGAGAAAAATGGGAAAAGAACTTTTCCGAATGGTTCGATTGGGTTCTAAGGGAAGGTGAGTTTTATGACTATGGTAGATATCCAGTAAAAGGGGTAGGTATATGGTTACCTTACGGTTTTAAAATAAGAAGAGCAGTTACTGAAATAATCAGAAATTTACTAGACTCTACAGGTCATGAAGAGGTCCTTTTCCCTCTATTGATCCCTGAAGATTTGTTACGAAAGGAGTCAGAACATATCAGGGGATTTGAAGGAGAGGTCTATTGGGTAACAAGAGGTGGTTCAGAGAATTTAGATGTTATGCTAGCTTTAAGGCCAACTAGTGAGACTTCCATAACTTTTATGGAATCCTTATGGATAAGTAGTTACAAGCAATTACCTAAAAAATATTATCAAATTGTAAGTGTATTTAGATACGAGACTAAGGCTACAAGACCAATGATAAGGCTTAGAGAACTAACTACGTTTAAAGAAGCACATACTGTCCACGAGAGTTATGATGATGCGGAGAGGCAAGTTAAAGAAGCAATTGATATTTATAAGAAGTTCTTTGATGAACTCGGTATACCTTATATAATCTCAAAAAGGCCAGATTGGGATAAGTTCGCCGGTGCTATCTATACTATAGCTTTTGATACTATAATGCCTGATTCAAGAGTCCTGCAGATAGGGACAGTACACCATTTAGGCCAGCATTTTAGCAAAGTATTTGATTTCAAAATCCAAAAGAAAGACGGGTCGTTAGATTATCCACATCAAACTAGTTATGGGATATCTGACAGAGTAATAGCTGCATTAATTGCCTTAAACGGTGATGATCACGGCCCCGTCTTAAACCCTAAAATAGCACCAATTAAAGTTGTTATAATACCTATACCTGCAAAGGACGAAGAAACTAATAAAAAGATCATGGACTATTGTGATAATATTTCTGCTGAGTTGAACAAGAACTCTATATCAAACATAGTAGATAAAGATCCCGATAGAACCCCTGGTGAAAAATACTATATATGGGAGTTAAAAGGAGTACCTTTGAGGATAGAAATAGGCCAGAGAGAGGTTAATAATAATACAGTATTTGTAAAAAGACGAGACACCTTTCAAGGAGCAGCAATTCAGAGGACTGAGCTAGTTCCTAAAATTCTAGACTTATTATCACAAGTAGCTGAGGATCTAAGAGATAACGCGCGTGAATTTATGCAGGCTAAGATTAAACTTGTAGAAGACGTTGAACAAGCTAAAGCCATGCTTGAAAATAGGTCGGGAGTAGTAGAGGTACCATGGTGTGGAGATAATAATTGTGGACTAAAACTTGAGGAATTGACTAATAGTAGAGTTTTGGGTTCTCCTTATGACTCTCCTAAGGATGTTTCTAATAAAGTATGTGTAGTTTGTAAAAAACCAGCAAAAGATACTCTAAGGTTAGCAAAAACTTATTAAAAGGGAAGAGATGGTTAAAATAAGGGTGTTAATTTTTGCCTAAGAAAAGAGAGAACAGAGGAAGAAGAAAAGGCGATAAAGGACATGTAGGGTACATATCTTGTGATCAATGCGGTGCAAGAGTCCCTGAGGATAAAGCTATTTGTGTGACTAAACCTTATAGTCCGGTAGACCCTGCGTTAGCAGCCGAACTGGAGAAAAAAGGGGCTATTATCAGTAGATACCCAGTAACAAAGTGCTACTGTGTCAACTGTGCAGTATATCTGGGTATTATCAAAATCAGACCCGAAAATGAAAGAAAACAGAAAGCTAAACTTTATTGATCTCCCAAATTTGCTTATAACAAAGTTTTTTAAATTAATCCTCTGCATGTCTTTTTATGAGACTTTATGAACTTAGCTTTTATGAAATTGAAAGTTTTTTCTACAAACTAGCTGAAATTAAAGATATACTAAAAGATGATAATTTGCTACAAGTATCACCTACACTTGAAAAGGGGGACATATTACAAGGTACTTCAATGGTAAAACATGCCTTTCCTATATTCCAGAAAGGCGGAGTTGTGATGGATGTCACTAACGTTACTCAGGCACAGATCGCTGAGGACGCAGGTGCCACCGCAGTTATGGTCTTAGACAAATTACCTTATGATGTCAGGAAAAGTGGCGGTGTAGCTAGGATGGCTGACCCTAAAATAATTGAGGAAGTTATGACTTCGATTACTATACCCGTGATGGCTAAGGTTAGGATAGGTCATTATTATGAGGCTCGAGTGCTAGAAGCATTAGGCGTAGATATGATTGATGAAAGTGAGGTATTAACTCCAGCTGATGAAGAGCACCATATAAACAAGTGGCAATTTAAGGTACCATTTGTAAACGGTGCTAGGAGCTTAGGAGAAGCATTAAGGAGGATAAACGAAGGAGCTTCTATGATTAGGACTAAGGGAGAAGCTGGTACCGGAAATGTTAGCGAAGCAGTTAAGCATATAAAGTTAATTAATAGTGAAATCGCTCAATTACTTTCAATGAGTGAGGAAGATAGATTAAAGAAATCTAGAGAATTACAAGTTCCGTATCAATTGGTTGAACTTACCGTGAAGCTAAAGAGACTACCGGTAGTAAACTTTGCTGCTGGCGGAATAGCGACACCTGCTGACGCCGCATTGATGATGTGGTTAGGTGCAGATGGTGTATTCGTAGGGTCAGGAATTTTCAAAAGTTCAGATCCAGATCAAAGAGCTAAGGCAGTAGTCCTAGCTACTGCAAATTGGGAAGACCCAGAAATAGTCCTTGAAGCTCAGAAAATGATTAGCGAGAGTAAAAGTATGATGGGTATTGACATTAAAACGCTTAAACCAGAAGAACTGCTACAAGTAAGAGGTAGTTGAACATGAAAATCGGTGTGCTTGCGTATCAAGGTAGTTTTGAGGAACACGCGCTACAGCTAAAGAGGGCAATGAGTAGACTTAATTTCCAAGGAGAGATTAAACCAGTTAAAAAAAGCAGTGACCTAAAAGAGCTGGACGGGATAATTATACCAGGAGGGGAGAGCACCACAATAGGTATTGTAGCCCAAAAGCTGGGTGTATTAAGCGATTTAAAAGCTAAGATTAGCGAAGGACTCCCCGTCCTCGGGACTTGTGCAGGAGCAATTATGTTAGCTAAGGATGTAGCAGATGCAAAGGTCTTAAAGAAGTCTCAACCACTGATAGGAGAAATGGATATTCAAGTTATCAGGAACTATTATGGCAGACAAAGGGAAAGCTTCGAAGCTACTCTTGATTTCTCTGCAATAGGCGGAGAAAAAGGGAAGGCTGTGTTCATCAGGGCGCCTGCTATAGTTAAGGCTTGGGGAGATTCTAGGCCACTGATTACTCTTCAGGGTATTATAGTTATGGCTGAGGAGAAAAACATGTTAGCTACTACTTTCCATCCTGAGTTATCAGATACGTCGATTGTGCATGAGTATTTCCTTAAGCACGTCAAGAGATAATTTATTATTTTTCCACTGACTAATTTCAAATAGGGTATTTTTACATTGCCACCGAAAGACCTATTACCTGATAAGTCAGCTTTAGTCCACGGTCTATCAAAATATATCTTGGAGCACAAGCTTTACGGTAATATTTTAGTACACAAAACACTGTTAAATGAGTTAGAAAAAGAAGCCCGGGAGGGTCTTGTAACTGCTGAAATAGCCCTAGAAGAGGTCTCAAGGTTAAGGGATTTAAGTGAAGAGCTACTCGTGAGTTTTGAAATTGTAGGAGATGAACCTAGGTATTTTTCTGTAAATGAAGCATTACGTGACTATTGTATAAGAAGGGGATGCACACTAGTTACCGCTGACTCTATTCAACAGAGGTTAGCCGAAAGTTTAGGAGTTGACGTTATCTTATTAACTCCTGAAATAACTGCGTTGACTATAGATACATTGTTTGATGAAAGTACAATGAGTGTTCACTTGAAAGAAGGCACTACTCCAAAAGCAAAAAAAGGTAAACCTGGAAATTGGCAGTTCGTAGAATTAGCTCAGACCCCCCTAAGCGGGCATGATATCAAGAAGATTGTAAATGAGATTTTATCCGCAGTTGACTACGTTAAGGACTCTTTCATAGAGATAGAGAGAAAGGGTTCTACCATCATTCAGTTGGGCAACTACAGAATAGTAATAATAAGGCCTCCACTCAGCGACGGTTGGGAAGTCACTATAACAAGGCCAGTAGCAAGAAAAAGATTAGAAGACTATAACTTAAACGATAAGCTGTTATCCAGATTGAGAGATAGAGCAGAGGGGATAATTATAGCAGGCTCACCTGGTATGGGGAAGACTACATTTGCACAAGCTCTAGCTGAATTTTACATGAGGATGAATAAGGTGGTTAAGACTATTGAGTCTCCAAGAGATATGCATTTACCTCCTGAAATTACCCAGTACTCTAAGAATTATGCTGAAGTAGGAGAATTGCACGATATCCTTCTACTAAGCAGGCCTGACTATACTGTATATGACGAGATGAGAAATGATGAGGACTTCAAGTTGTACATCGATTTAAGACTAGCTGGAATAGGAATGATAGGCGTTGTCCATGCTACTTCTCCTATAGATGCTATTCATCGTTTTATTAATAGGGTGGACATAGGGACTATCCCTAATATATTAGATACAATAGTTTTCATACATTCAGGAAATGTAGCTAAGGTTTACAGCCTCGACATGACAGTTAAAGTACCTACCGGTCTGAAAGAGGCCGATTTAGCCAGACCAGTGGTAGAGGTTAAAGACCTTATTTCTGATAAGGTTGAGTACGAAATTTATGTCTTTGGTGAACAAACAATGATAGTACCAGTAGCCAGCATATCTGCTAGAGCCGGTAACAGTATTCAGAGGAGGCTAGAGAACTTAATCAGTAATATTATCCCCTCAGCGTCAGTAACTTATGAAAACGGAGAATACGTTATAACTATCCCTAAAGAGGGGATAGGTCTATTTAATAAACGCGTCGTTACTAAATTAAAAAAATATGAAAAGAAATATGGTATAAGGACAAGGATTAGGTTCCCAGAATAGTTTCACATAAAGAAATCTAATGTTTTGCTTAATTTTGCATCTACGTATCGTACTAGGTCGTCAAATACCATTCCTGAAGCTAGTATATCTAGGTCTACTACATAATTTCCAGCGTCTGTTTTTCTTAAATTATCGAATTTAACAAAGCGTAATTCTTTTTCTATTTTAGCACCTAAAAATAGTTCCCCACCACTCCTTCGGGCAAATTCTTTAATACCTTCAGCTTGCTCTTTTTCAATGTATATTTTACTCCCGTTTTTTCTACTCTTCATTTCAATAAGTATTATAATCCCTGATTTCATTGCTATAATATCCGGGACATGGTCTTTTCTTTTAGCACCACTTGCAGGTGCTCGAATTACAGCAAAACCTTTATCCCTAAGCCTTGAAACAATATAACGTTCTAAAGAAGTACCTCTACTTTTATTTGACGCCACAAGGTATATAATAAAAATTTTAAGATTTAGGTTTTCCTCTTAGAGAGATCTCCCTTACTTCTCTACCTACTTTCTCTTCTAAACTATTTTCTAACTCTTGTACGCCCTGCTTTAATGTTGGTACACCTTTTCCATATTCTTCTACCCATTGGTTCGCAAACTCCCCGCTTTTTATTTTCTCTAGGACTTCTTTCATTCTTTTCTTTACACTTTCATCGATAACATATTTTCCTGAGGTTAGTCCTCCATACTTTGCCGTGTCTGACACGGCTTTAAACATTCCGCTGAATCCCTTTTCATAAATTAGGTCTACGATCATCTTCATTTCATTGATAGTCTCGTAATAAGCTATTTCTGGTTGATAACCGGCTTCGACTAGTACCTGAAACGCTGACCTCATTAATTGGGTTATGCCCCCTACTAGGTCAACTTGCTCTCCGAATAAATCAGTCTCGGTCTCCTCTTTAAATGTAGTTTCGATTACTCCAGCCCTAGTCGCACCTAGTGCTTTAGCTATGGCTAACGCTTTTTCCAGTGCCTTTCCAGAATAGTTTTGATGTACGGCTACTAAAGCAGGGACTCCTCCGCCTTTAACAAAATATTCTCTAACTATGGGTCCTGGTCCTTTTGGTGCTATCATGTAAACATCGACGTCTTTTGGTGGTTCTATTAACCTATAATGGATGTTAAAACCATGGGCGAAGACCAGGTCATTTCCAGACCTTAAATTAGGCTTAACTCTTTCTAGGTATACAGTCCTCTGTACCATATCAGGTATCAGGAAAATTATTATATCGGAATTCTTTACTGCATCTTCTGTATGCATAGGACTAAATCCGTCTTTTTTAGCTTGTTCCCAGGATTTACCTTCTCTCTCTAGCCCTACTACCACTTTTAGTCCAGAGTCCCTTAAGTTCTGAGCCCATGCGTGACCTTGGCTCCCGTATCCTAGGACTGCTATTGTCTTGTCTTTTATTGGGTCTAGACTTGCGTCTTTATCAGTATACAGTTTTGCCACTTACGATCCCCCAACTTAGTGTAGTTACTTTTGAGAATGATGGTTTAAAAATTACTATGTCATATTCTTTTGCCTCAAACGGTTCTCCTCTAATTACAGTACCATCTCTCTTTATGATATATGTAGATACGGTCGCGTCATCTAAGACCTCAACTTTTTCTACATCTACCGTCTTGCTCAAGTTTTGTATAGCTATTTCAAAGTTACTGGTATAGGGAATACCCATATATATCTCATACAGTCCATCATCTGAGACTTTTCTACCTTGGATCCAGTTTATATCCATTAACAGCTTCCTAAACGCCCCTGCCACTCTTTCAAGGTAGCCTGGATCTCTATAATAACCTATAACTCTAACTACCTTTTCTTGGGTCACGTAATATCACCTGTTTAAGCCTACCTCCAGGAGGTAAGGTTGGTAAAGCTAATTCCTCTTTATCTATCGGGACTCTTATAACTGCAGGAATGTCCTCCTTAATAGCCGACTTTATAGATTTTTCTATCTCTTCATAGCTAGTTGCATTAAAGGCTAAGGCTCCGAATGCCTCCGCAAGCTTTATAAAGTCTGGAGATGGCCCGTAATCGACACCTACTACTCTACGGTTAAAGAATAGGTCTTGGACTTGCCTTACTAGCCCTAATGTCCTATTGTCGAATACCACTGAGATTACGGGTATATGTTCGTCAACTGCTGTAGCTAGGTTAGTCCCAGTCATAAGGAATGATCCATCTCCATCTAGGTCTACTACGACTTTATCGGGTTTGGCTAACTTTGCGCCCATTGCTGCCGGTAACCCAAAGCCCATGGTTCCCATACCGGTTGACGATAAGAACGTCCTAGGTTCTAGCACTTCCCAGAAAACTTCAGCCCACATTTGGTGCTGTCCTACACCGGTAGTCACTATAGCATCTCTCGGTATCGTGTTCCTTATCGTCTTTAGAACTTTCCACGGTTTTAACTTATTTGGCTCGTCGTGGTAATAGAACTGTGCATAATATTCTTTATACTCTTTGAGCCTTTTTAACCATGGGCTATAGTCGTTCTTTTTGCCTAATTCGATTATAGCCTTAGTCAATTCTCTCAATAGGATTTTTGCGTTACCTACTAAATTCACATCTACCCTTATCGCTCTCTCTCCGTCGGAAGGATCAATATTTATCATAATGAACTTCTTTCTCGTCTCTATCATTTCGTCGTAAGACGTTATTGTCCTATCGCTGAACCTTGCCCCTACTACTAGCATTGCGTCTGATTCTAGTGCCGCCATTGATGCTTCTGCTCTACCATAATACCCCATAGGCCCGAAGTAGAGAGGATGGTCATGAGGTATTGCAGACTTACCTGGGAATGTAGATATTATGGGTATGTGTAGTAACTCAGCCAGCTCTAAAACTTCTTGTGTGGCGTTAGACCATACTACACCAGTTCCTACCAGAATTATAGGTCTTTCAGCGTTGATTAAAATCTCAGCAGCTCTCTTTAGTTTTTGCCTATCTATTATTGTTGGTAGTTCTTTATATCCTCTTACCATAGGCTTCTCTGGCCATTTAACTTCATCCATTTTCTCATAGAATATATCTCTTGGGATATCTACTACAACAGGCCCTGGTCTTCCAGTAGTTGCTATATAAAATGCGTTTTTAACCCATAACGGTATTTCTTCTAATTTCTTGACCTCAACTACGTATTTCGTTATATGTTCAAATACTCCCATTGCGTCAGCTTCTTGGAATGCCATTTTACCTATCGAAGCCCTGGGTACTTGTCCTGTTATTGCTACTACTGGAGATGAGTCCCAATACGCTGTTATTAGTCCAGTTACTAAATTTGTAGCTCCGGGCCCTGAGGTCGCTGTACAAACACCAGGTATTCCTGAGGCTCTTGCATACCCATCGGCTGCATGAGCTGCCGCTTGTTCATGTCTCATTAGTACGTGTCTTAATTCGCCGTTTTGGAGGTCCTCGACAAACGCGTCATATATCTGCATGTTTGATAAGCCTGGTATTCCGAAGATTACCTTTACTCCTTCTCTTTTGAGAGAATCTATTAATATTCTAGCTCCTGTTGGCATGTTTATACACCCCTAACAAAATTAGATCTAATAGAATTTCCAAACATATATTTTCTTTTATCTCCCCTTTTTTGAACTGAAAATTTAGGAGAAAACTTAGTCGACTTGGAGGGTACAGTCACCTATCATCTTTTTCACAAACAAAAGTGAGTGTGTTTTAAATTTTTAAGCATTACTGTAGTTCTTTTCACTTAGCTTCTTTGAATTATAAATAGTTTTTATTTTTTCTATGATTTGTTTATGATTATTGACATCACTCCACATCTCTAAACAATTGACATCACCCACATAGAGCCATGTATTTCCAAAATGCACTCTGCGGTCGTCAATAAATAAAATTTCATTCGGTTTTATTTCTACTTTTTTCAGCAACCTAAACATAGAGATAATATGGCTAATATAAATAAATTTAAAAGGATATTCCCTAGAAATAATAAGGTCAAAATACTCTTTTAATTTTAGGGCAGACAAAACGGCCTCGGTTTTTTCCGGTATATTCCATGTCGCTAATGCTAAGTAAAAACCCATATCTTTCAATTCATATAGAGTTTCTCTTACGTCGGGGAAAAGGGTTACTCTATGACCGTTTGAGTCCTCTATACTATCTTCGTTTAATATTTTTAGCGGGGGCTTTAGGGCAGATATATTTGAGTGATCCCATAACGTCTTATCCGCGTCAAATACTACTACTTTTATCATCTGTCATTACATCTGGTGGATAGGAGTAATAAATTATTTTGCCGTCATGGTAATCTCTAATTAGCGTCTTGGCTGCCTCGTCGATATTGGGTTCTTTACTTGTTTTATATATCCACCCACGTTTTAAGGCTAGTTTATTTAGGAAGTCGTAAAAATCAGAGAAGTCTAATCCATATATCTCCTTTATTGTATTTGTATTAAATTCTTGTATTCTATCGAATAATAACTTAGCTGCTTTTACTGGATCTTCTAATTTATCTACGTTTATTCCTCTTATCACTCTCTCTAGTTCATTTCCGTCGGGGGGTATTATACCGGGTGTATCCCACACGTATAGTCTTGAATCAATTCGAAAAAGTTGCACTGCCTTAGTATATCCAGAACTCATTGGGAACTTTGATGTGGTAGCTGAGTGTCTCCCCTTTAGCGCATTTATTATAGACGACTTACCGGTCTTGGGATATCCCACTAATAACGCTTTTCCCTCTCTCTTGGCTAATAATTCCTTAATCTTGTCCCTGAGGATCTTAGTGCCCAGGTGGTTTGTAGCGGAAATATAAACTGTAGGGATTCCATCATTTTTCTCTATGTACTCTTTCCATTTCTGTAGCACTTCTAAAGGGATTAGGTCCCCCTTGTTTAAGACAATTAAGAGTCTTTTCTTTTTTCTCATTACAAAATTCTCGATTTTTCTAGATCTAGTTAAGTCAGGTTCACGTGAATCTAATACCTCTATTATGACGTCTGACTTGTTAATTAGGGCAAGTATACTCCTTATCATTCACTTTATTTTTGGTGATGAGGTTATTAATAATATGCCAACGGGAAACATGGTGACATTCGACAGAGGCTCATTTACTGGTACCATTGATTATGATTTCTTTATAAATCCAATTAAACTTGGAGCGTCAGAGAAAGAATTTAATTATGTTATAGACTTAGATAATAAACCTGAGAAAGTCTATGTAATATTAAACATAGAGAGGAACAAAAACGTAGACCCGAAATGGAGGTTATGGCTAAATGACTTCTCGCTAACTAAAGAGTTCAGACCTAATATCGAAGTTGAAGACGGGGTTCATAAGATCTCGTCAATTATCTATGATATTTCACCTCTAGTTAAACAGGGGAGGAATGAATTTCTTATAGCGTATAGGGGAATACATGAAATAACGTTAGAAAGTATTGGGCATGTAGTATTTTATAAAGCGGAGAAGTTTGAAACCAGATATGACCTGATGGCAGGGGTGCTAATCCTTAAACCGGGTGATGAATTAAAATTTGACTGTTTTGGGGAGTGTCACCTTGTGGCTAAAAATAATGGAAAAGACGCCAGATTACTAATAGACGATTATCAGGTTTCCGGAGAGAATGATATTGAGGAAGTAAGGTTAAACAAACACGGAAATATATATGTAAAATTTATCTCATCAGAGAAGTCTAAATCATTAGCTTATATATACAACTTTTATAGTATTAACTACAAAATTCCAACGATTGACCTAGAGGTTAATACTCAGTTAGACGATCAGGGAGTTAATATTTCAATTAAAAATCTAAGCGAGGTTGAACTAGATAAAATAATAGTTAACGTCCTCCTAAATGGGCTCTCGATCAACTATAAGATGTTCAATAATATTGAGTCCCTACGCTCTCTGGATTTCAAAGTAGCACTACCGCCAAATAGAAAAGGGAACTTATTGATCAGAGTCGTGGGGGTGAAAAGCGGGTTTAGGAAAACTTTTGATAAGTCTGTTATAATATGAGAGAGAAGCTACCTATAATAAACGCTAGCATAGTCCCGATCGCATATACTTTCATTAGACTTCTAGCTTTGGCGGAACTCTGTATGTCTTCTTTAAGTAGCAGGATATAAACTAGGAGGATATCGAGTAATAAAATCGAAATTAAATACAAGATATTGAAACCTAGCAGATAAGGTAACGGAGATGTAATTACTAGGATTAATAGGATCGTCTTAGAGATTTTCCATGTCTTACTAATTCCTATCCTTACGGCAAGGGTCTTAACGTAATTTTCCTTATCTCCTTCATAATCTTCTATCCCCTTTATAAATTCTCTTACTAGAGTAAAGAAAAAAATATACAAGGTAGGTATTGAGACCCAATAAAGCCAATCACCGGAAAAGTAAGCTAACCCACCGTAAAATGCGGAAAGCGCTGAGGTTAAGGCTACTATTAAGTTCCCTACTAGACCGCTCCTCTTGAGAGATGAGGCATATAAAAATAGTAATATTACCGTAACTAGTGCTACTAAAAATTGGGCTAGCCCTAAAAGTGCCGACAAAGCTATCCCTACTAATGAAGTAATATAGGACAAGTTTCTAGCCCTATTAAGGCTTATTGCACCAGACGGAATAGGTCTATAAGGCTTGTTTATCCGGTCGATTTCTACGTCGTAGACGTCGTTTATAACGTAACCGCCAGTTGCAACAAACGCAACAACTAGCATCGCTATTATCACTTTTAACGGTATTATATGCCAATGTGATGACACGAGGTAACCCATTAAAGCGGAAATTGCTGATCCTATAACGTTATGGATCCTCACTAGCTGTAGATAAGGTTTTACCGCCATAATTAAATTAAATAATTAGTAGGAATCTTAAAAGGTGAGCGAATATTGGTGCAAGAAGATGATGATATTAATATCGCTATAAAATATTTTAAAAACGTTATTTCAGTAGGGGAGATAATAGCAGTTAGGGAGTTAAAGGCATTGGGAGTTAAGGAACCCGAAAAAGCTGTATCAAAACTAATCGAGATGGGTGTGATAGAGAAGGGTGAAGGCTGTTATAATCTAGTGAGAAATAGACCTGAGGCTCCTTCTGATAAAAAGTGAGTGCAGGTCAAATTCCTCGCCCGCATTAAGTGTCTTGCCGTTAAGTACAGTGAAGCCAATTTTAAGGGCTAGTCCCCAAAACTTTTCTGTAATTTCCAGAATTTTCTGTTGCCTAGAGATTTCCTTAGAAAGTTGTCTAAACTTAGACAAGTGTTCCCTTTCATCTTCCTCATAAACTATTTTCTTAATAGTAGGTAACATTTCAGATATAGAAAATATTCCACCACCGGTGAAAATCTTAATTAAACCTAGTACATCTCCTATTCCTCTCCTTACGTAAGTAGGTCTTGGCCTCGGTATTCCTCCCCCGTGTACCTCTAATATACGTTTATTTATTTTAGGGATGAATTTGTCAGGCATCTTATACCCTAATGCACCTACTAAAGTGCCGTAAGGTAGAGGGACAATCCACGAGAATCCCCCTTTATTCCTCTCATCAAAAAATACGTCTATAGTTTCGGAGTCTATCGGCTCTGTTAAGTACTCAATTGCTTTTACCCACTTGCTCTTCCCTTTCCATCCAGAGGCGTTAATTACTAGCCCCTCTATCTTTTCTTCTTCATTTAAGAGAATTGAATTATTAATTATTTTCACATCGCTTCGTAGTCTTATTTCTACGTTTTGAGATATATACTTCTCAAGCTTAACCCTATTTAATCTAAGCACATCGGTTTTTATTTCTATTATTTTATCTTTATAGTGGAAAAAAATAGTTTTAAAACCTCTATCTATAAATTCTCTCGGAATGTTTAGTTTCTCAAAGGTAGTCCTGCTAATTATACCAGTGCATTTCTTGCCTACAGTATATTTCCTATCAAACACTACGGGATTTACATCTCTTACCTGATATGCGGTTAGTAACCCTGCTATACCTCCTCCTACTATCAGAACTCTGATGATCTATCAGCCTCATTCATAGTATATCTTTTTGCCCTTAATTGCTCAACTATATATTGGAAGGCCCTTCTTGGATCTGTGTGAGGACCGCATGAGTAAACGTCAACTGTTGCAAAATCGTATTCAGGCCATGTATGTATAGTTACATGGCTTTCTAGGACAATAGCTACGACACTTACTCCGTCTCCTATCTTCCATGATTTTATATCTAGTAGCGTCATATTCCCTACTGCGACAGCGTTCTTTACAATGTTTTCTAATGCTTCTTTATCTCTCAGTATATTGGTATCGCACTCATATAATGAACCGTAAACTTGTTTTCCGACTACTTTTGGTGCACTTATTACCCCCATCATACCCTAACCCCCCATAGTTAAGAGGGTATTCACTTATTTTTAAATTTTTAACCCTATTTTTACCTTATAAGTAGGTCAAGTTTTTAATGAGAATTTTACATAAGATCAACTGATCGAGAATTGGCAATTAGGAGACTTGTCCTTGACGTCCTAAAACCTATTAGGGGGACATCACTAGTCGAATTAGCTGAGAAAGTCTCATCTTTAGACGGAATTGAAGGCGTTAATATAAGCGTTACAGATATGGACGTAGAGACTATGGGGTTAATGATCGTGATTGAAGGTACTAATATAAACTTCGAAGAGGTGAAACAGACACTTGAAAATCAGGGATGTGCTATTCATAGTATAGATGAGGTCGTAAGCGGTAATAAGATGGTCGAAGGTAGAGTGAAGGAAAAATGATTTGTGATAATTGTAAAGTTAGAGAAGCTGAAGTTTATCAAGCTCACAGCGGGAAAAGGCTGTGTAGGAAATGTTTTATGAAAGATATAAGGGAAAGAGTTAAGAAAGAGAGTCTAAAAATAGGTCTAGATAAAGCAAGCAAGATCTTACTTGCGGTGTCTGGCGGTAAGGATAGCTATGTTTTAGCAGACACTCTATCTTCGTTTATAGACTCAAATAAGCTGATAGCATATAATATTACCGAAGGTATACAAGGATATAACAGATATGAACAGATAGTCCAACTGAAGCGGTATTTATCATCGTTAGGGATTGAACTCATCGAAGACAGTTTCAAGCAAGGCGTGGGTCATACATTAGACGAGATGATGAAGTATTCAAGGAATAAGGGACTTAACGTTTCGGCTTGTACCTTCTGCGGCGGGTTCAGAAGGAAACTTATAAACAACGCTGGTAGAACAGTATCTGCCGACTACGTTGCTACGGGCCATAATTTAGATGACGAAGTTCAGGCTATAATAGTTAATTTAATACGCGGGGATATAATTAGGCTAATAAGATTTGCGGATAAACCCATAAAACTCAGCTCTAAATTTGTACTTAGAGTAAAGCCTTTAAGGAGGGTATATGAGTGGGAGACTACTCTTTACGCTTACTATGGCGGTTACCAGTTCCAAGAAGTAGAGTGTCCATATATATCAACAAAGCCCACGCTAAGGTCTAAGGTGAGGGAACTTCTTTACACCCTAGAAGATAAAAAACCTGGTGCGTTATTATCAATCTTAGACGAATTCGATAAAATTGCTGAAAAAGTCAGAAAACAATCCGAGTTAAAAGAAGAATTACCTACTTGTAAAATATGCGGTGAACCTACAAGTTACGGCAGGGAAATATGTAAAAATTGTGAATTATTAATCTCCTCAGGGCTATTAGACCCTCACCAGAACTTGCCAATATCGTAAATATTCTCTTCAATACCCCTCCTTTTATTAGCAGCTAGTGCCATAGCAAACAGTAATGATGACAGTCTATTAAGATAAGTAATTATCATTTTGTTCATTTCTGGTAAATCTTTAGAATACTTAACTGCATTTCTTTCTATTCTCCTGCACACACTCCTTGTTATATGTATTAATGAAGCTTCTTCGCTCCCACCTGGTATTACGAAAAGTTTCACAGCACCGGTCTCTTTTCTATACGAAGTAGTCCTTTCCTCTAACCATTTTACATGGTCCATGGTTATTTTCTTTTTTGTGCCGTTTGTAGATAGGTCTTCTCCAATCTCAAAAAGGGTGTATTGGACTTTCTTTATATCATTTTTCATATCGCCCCACGGTAGCTTTGAGTTTAAGTAACCTAAATAAGAGTTTAGTTCGTCTATATCCCCCAGGAAATTAACTAACGGAGAATCTTTTCCCACTCTCTTACTAATTACATTTGTTGAACCATCATCGCCTTCTCTTGTAAACACAGTATACTTTAAATATTTACAATATATAGCTCTTTTGGTGACCTTTATTTCAACATCTAAACGGTTTTCCGATTTTCTCAATGATATATCACAAAAATGGCAGAAGGCATGGGAGGAAGAAAAAATATTCGAGGCAAGTCCTGATTATTCACGTAAAAAATTTTACACTACTGTAGCCTTTCCATACCCTAATTCTCCCTTCCATTTAGGTCACGGGAGAACTTACGTTACTTGTGACATTTATGCGAGATTTATGAGGATGAGAGGATATAATGTCCTCTTCCCTATGGGGTTTCACTACACTGGGACCCCTATCATAGCCATGGCGGACGACGTAGCTAAAGGCGATAAGGAATTAATTGATATTTTCAAAAACATCTATGAAATACCAGATGATGTAATATCGAAATTAGTAGACCCACTATTTATGGCGAATTACTTTAAAGAGGAAATAAAAAAGGCCATGAAGGAGATAGGCCTTAGTATAGACTGGAGGAGGGAATTCACTACTATTGATCCTGAATTCTCATCTTTCATAGTCTGGCAATTTGGCAAATTACAAGAGAAAGGGTTTATTGTAAGGGATACGCACCCCGTAGGTTGGTGCCCAGTCCACCATATACCAGTAGGGATGCATGACACTAAGGGAGATATGGAACCCGAAATCGGAGAATTTACGTTAATTTATTTTGAATCCGACTTGGGCATCTTACCCGCAGCTACATTAAGACCAGAAACAGTATTCGGTGCGATTGCAATCTGGGTTAATCCAGATGCTAATTACGTTATAACTGAAATGGACGGCAAAAAATTTGTAATGAGCGAAAAGGCCGCTTTTAAGCTCTCCTTCCAGATCGATAATTTAAAGACCTTAAATACGTTAAAGGGTTCAGAACTTGCTAAGCATTATGCAATAAACCCCATAACCGGGAACAAGATCCCGATATTGGGTGCGGGCTTCGTAGATCCTATGACCGGTACCGGTGTAGTAATGAGTGTTCCAGCACATGCTCCTTTTGACTACTACTACTTAAAAAAGGTCAAGCAAGACTTACCGGTAATTTCGGTAATATCAGTAGAAGGTCAAGGCGAAGCGTTGGCTAAGGAAATGGTAGATAAAACTAACCCTAAGGGCGATGAAGACTTAGAAAAGTTAACCGAGCAAGTCTATAGGATGGAGTATAATAAAGGGAAGATGAAGAGTAACATAATTGAATTAACTAAACCAGCGTATAGAGACGAATTTAAAACTTTAGTAGGGTTATCGGTTCCAGAAGCCAGGCAGAAAATAACAGAATTTTTAATAGACAAAAAACTTGGGAGAAAGATTTTCGAAATAATGAATAGACCAGTCTACTGCAGATGTGGGAATGAAGTCGTAGTTAAAATACTTAAAGACCAGTGGTTCCTTGACTACGGTAATCCAGAGTGGAAAAGCTTAGCTAAAAAGCTAATTTCTAAAATGAACTTTATCCCGCCCGAAGCCCGTAAAGACTTTGAGTTTGTAGCAGATTGGTTACAGAAAAGAGCGTGCGCGAGGACAAGAGGGTTGGGTACTCCACTACCTTGGGATAAAAAGTGGGTAATTGAGAGCCTAAGCGATTCTACTATCTACATGGCTTACTATACAATAGCCCACCTTATAAAGAAGTATGGCCTTAAACCTTCCCAGTTGTCCTCAGAATTATGGGACTACGTAATGTTAGGTAAAGGGGATCCTTCTGCTGTTTCTAAGTCTTCTGGAATTCCTCAAGAAGTAATAGAGGAAATGAGGAAGGAGTTTATTTACTGGTACCCGTTAGATATCAGGCATAGCGGTAAAGACCTAATTCCCAACCACCTATCGTTCTTTATCTTTAACCACGCTGCTATATTCCCAGAGGAATTATGGCCTAAAGCCATAGCTGTAAACGGTTTCGTTTTATTAGAAGGAAAGAAGATGAGTAAGTCCTTGAGGAATATTATTCCGCTAAGGAAAGCCATCAGAATGTATGGAGCTGACGTGGTAAGGATAACTTTAACATCCACTGCAGATATGGGCTCTGACGTAAACTTCAGTGATAGCTATGCCAAATCAGTGACGGACGCACTTAGGAACTTTTACGAATTAAGTGAAAAAATCACAGAGTATAAGGGTGATCAAGAAGGGTTTCCTGAGATATGGATTAAAAATAAGCTTAATCAAATGGTTATAGAAGTTACTAGGTATATGGAGAACCTTGACCTTAGAAATAGCCTAAACGAGTTACTATATAACCTTTCTTCATATATAAACGAGTACGTAGAAATGGTAAAAGCTGAAGGTAGAGAACCTAATGGGAGAATCTTGAAAGAGTTACTGGAAGTATGGACTAAAATTATTTCTCCCTTTGCTCCACACTTTGCTGAAGAGATGTGGCATAAATTAGGCCATACAACTTTTGTGAGCCTTGAAAAATGGCCTGAGGTACCTGAGTCTTCTGTTAACCTATACGAGGATCTGGTACATGAATACCATAAGAAAGTCCTAGAGGACATACAGTCTATACTTAACGTTTACAAGGGTACTCCGAAAGTAATACGCATATTTGTTTCAACGCCTGAAGAGTTAACGTTGTTGAAGAATGCCCTAGAAATTACCAGCAGAGGAGGGAGTATGAAGGAGTTTATTGAAAAGAACAGACCTAGAGAGAAAGTAGATGTTAAGCTTTATCAGAAAATTTTCGAAGAGGCTAGAGGACTAGATGATAATATGCGTAAACTTATAATAACTTACGATTTTAATGAAGAGGAAGCATTAAAGCAAGGTCTGAACTACTTGAGATATAAATTAGGTGGAAAAGAGATCGAGGTAAAAAGCGCGAAGGAAATGGACAAAACCAAGTATAAGAAGGACGCGTTACCTCTTAAGCCTGCTATATTTATCGAATAAGCAATACAGTACCTTTATCTATTTCTATTTTCCCTAGAGACCTTAAGAAAGCTAATTCATTTCTAACACTTTCTTTACTAATCCCTAATTTATATGATGTAATGTCAACAACTTCTTTCATGCTCATTCGTCCATTATTTTCATTTAGTAGCCTTAAGATTTCTTCTTCGAGAGGGTTTAAGACCCTTTCTATGAGCTTACCGTCCTTAACGTGGAAAATAATCGTATCATCTGTTAGTCTTAATTTATATAAATTATTCCCTATTTTTTCTATCGTATTAACCTCACAACCTAAATTAAAGTTCTTTACGGAAGTGATAAGCCTAAACCTAATGGGTATTTCACTTACTTTTTCGGCCTCGAACACGAGGTTTTCAGATTCTTCCTCGCAAATCTGTTTAAAATTTATGTCGTAAGGATAAAATTCCCATTTAATTTTGTCAAAGTTGATTATACAAGGTTTTTTGCCTTGAGAGTATATTCTTTGTGCAGCATTTATAATAATGACTAGGTTAACGCTATAGTAATAACTTCTAATAAGCCTCGGTTTTTCCAGGATTTTTCCTATAACATCCATATAAATTAAATGAAGACCCTAAGCGAGATTTAAGGGTTATTATATTTAGTCATGCTAGAGTAAAGCTTATTTTTACGTTTGCGTCTTTTATGTAGGGTTTCCTATTGCACCAACCGTAAAAGATTTAATATACCCTTGGCTTCTGGACGCAGAGGAGTATAACTTTGACGATATAAAAGAAGGAGTCAGAATGCATTTAAATGAATCGCCTTATTCTCCTCCACCACATATTTTAGACGCAATTCAAAAATACCTACAATACGCTAACAGATACCAGCACCCAGAACTAACACAGCGATTCTCTGAACTGGCTGCTGAGTATAACAAGGTAGAACCAGAGAACATATTCCCAACTCCAGGTGGAGACGGAGCTCTCAGGTCAGTATTTTATAACCTTGCACAGCCTGGTGATAAGGTAATCACTAATTTTCCAGCGTATAGCATGTATAAGGTTTATTCGTCAGTTAGAGGGCTTAAACATGTTAAGGTGAAACTTATAGAAGGTGAAGAGTGGTGGTATGAAGATAGAGATACTTTAGTGAAAGAGAGTAAAGATGCTAGGTTAGTAGTGATAGATAATCCTAATAACCCCACAGGTTCGCCTATGCTTGATGAGGAATTAGTTAAAGAACTCGCAAGTAATGTTAAAGGTTTTATAGTAATAGATGAAGCATATTATGAATTCTACGGAAAGACTTTTGCTCGTATAGTCTATGAGTATCCTAACGTCTTGATAGTTAGGACCTTAAGCAAAGCGTTTTCTATGGCATCTCTTAGAGTAGGATACATAATAGGTAATGAGGATTTAATAAAGGTGCTCAAAAAAACATCAACGCCATTTGATGTGTCTTTACCTGGGTTAATAGGAGGAATTAAGGCGTTAGAAGACCCTTCTTATGTTAGGGATGTAGTAAATAAAATAAATGTAAATAAAGAATATTTATTAAAAGAGCTTAGAAAGTTTGGGCTTAAAGTGTTCAACTCTTATACTAACTTCCTTTTTGTTAAAGATAATAGAGACCTTCTAACTCCGCTTATGGCTAGGTCTATAGCAATTAGGAACTTAATATCCGGTTATTATAGAATATCAATAGGTACTAAAGAGCAGTGTGAGTTATTAATTAAGGTGTTAGGTGAGATCCTTGAAGATAGCAATACCAAATAAAGGTAGATTACAACAGCCCGTAATCCAGTTTTTAAATAGTGTTGGCATTAAACCTTTGGCGAGCGATGAAAGGGCTCTAATAGTCCCTACGAATTGGGAGGGAGTACAATTGGTTATGGTGAGGACTGAAGATATACCGAATATTGTTGAAGCAGGAGCGGCTGAACTAGGAATTACGGGTTATGATTATGTTATGGAGTCAGGAGTAGACGTAGAGGAGTTAGTAGATCTAGATTTTGGAAAAGCTAAAATAGTCCTAGCCGTACCCAATTCATGGAATATATCTTCCCCTCAGGATATTAAAGGGGAGATACGTATTGCTACGAAATACTTTAACATAGCAAAGAACTATCTTATACAAAAGGGGATTAAAGCTAAGTTAGTTAAGATAAGCGGTGCTGCAGAAGTTATGCCCTCCTTAGGTGCTGCAGACGCAATAATAGATGTCATGAGTACCGGGACTACTCTTAAGCTGCACGGCTTGAAAGCTATAGACACTGTCATGGAGAGTAAGGCTGTGGTTATAGGTAATAAAGACTGGATGAAGGGTGAAGAGGCCGAAAGGATAAGCCTCCTCCTCACTTTAATGAAAGGCGCCCTATTTGCTAGGCATAAGAAAATGGTGTTCATGAACGTGCCTGAAGAAAAACTTGATAAAGTTTTATCAGTGTTACCTGCCATGCTATCCCCGACCTTATCTAAGCTAGCAAAGAGTGAAGCATGGGAAGTGATAACGGTAATAAATGAGGACGATTTACCGGATATTATAGGTAAAGTAATTGCTAATGGGGCTAGAGATATTGTGGTAATAGACATAGAGAAGGTGATAAAATGACGATAGAAATTATCCCAAGTATTGATATTAGTGAAGGTAAGGCTGTGAAGAGGATAAGGGGCCAGAGAGGCTCCGGTCTAGTCTTAGGCGATCCGTTACAAATAGCTAAGAGTATATACAACGAGGGATATGATAAAGTCCATATAGTCGACCTAGACGCCGCTGAGGGAGTGGGGGATAATGAGGGGATTATTAGAAGGATTTGTAAAGACGTGAGTTTTGCACACACTCAAGTAGGGGGAGGTATCAGGGGTCTTGATAAAGCCAGTAGGATAATAAATGAGTGTAAATATGTTGTAGTTTCGACTTTACCAGTTACTGATCCAAGAAAATTTGAAGAGATAAAAGAAAAAATAGGGAAAGAGAAAATTATTCTCTCCATAGATTATGATGAACAAGGAAACGTCCTTATCAAGGGGTGGAAGGAAAAAAGAGACGTTAAAGTATATGATATGCTCTCGTTTGACGTATACGGTTTTATATTCACATATGTACCTAAAGAGGGTACAAAAGGAGGGATAGACGAGAAAATAGGGAGTTACACTAAACAAATTAATAAAGTGAAAGAGTATGCTGGTGGTGTTAATACAATTGACGATCTGTTAAAGCTTAAGACACTTGGCTTTGATTATGCAATTGTCGGAATGAGTTTTTATAATGGTAGGCTCAGAGGTGTAAAAGTTGTATAATAATAGAAGTGTAAAAAAAGTAAGGGAGACAAAAGAAACTAAAGTAGAGGTGGAATTAAATATAGACCAAAAGGGAGAAGTTAAAGTGGTAACTCCGGTCAAGTTCTTTAACCACATGCTTACTACTTTGCTTTATTATATGAATACCACCTCAATGGTAATAGCTGAGGATAAGCAGTGTTATGATGACCATCACGTGGTAGAGGATGTAGCCATAACTTTGGGAGAAGCGTTTAAAGAAGCTTTAGGGGATAAAAAAGGGATAAGGAGGTTTGCTAATTTCGTTATACCTATGGACGACGCTTTAGTCCTCGTAGCAGTAGATATATCTGGGAGGGGCATAAGTAACGTAGAACTAAATCTTTCAAGAAGTGAAATCGGGGGGTTAGCGACTGAAAACGTATTTCATTTCTTCCAGTCATTTTCATATCACTCTGGGGTTAATATGCACATTATACAATTAAGGGGTACTAACACTCATCATGTTATTGAGGCTTCATTTAAAGCACTAGGTCTGAGTTTGTATGAAGCCAGTAGAATAATATCACAAGATATAATAAGTTTGAAGGGAAGCTTATGACTGCTAAACGTATTATTGCATGCCTAGACGTTAAGAACGGAAGAGTTGTGAAAGGAGTGAATTTTCTAGACCTTAGGGACAAAGGGGATCCGACTGAGTTAGCGGCTAGATACGAAGACGAAGGGGCAGATGAAATAGTATTCCTTGATGTTACAGCTACAATAGAAGGTAGAAAAGCCCTTCTTGAGGTAATTAAAAATACCGCTAGCGTCCTCTCAATTCCCTTGACTGTAGGAGGGGGTATAAGGAATATTGAAGATGTGTCGACAATTTTAGGTAACGGAGCTGATAAAGTAAGTATAAATACAGCTGCCGTTGAAAATAAAAAACTTATAACTGAGGCTGCACTCCAGTTCGGTTCTCAGGCGGTAGTCGTTGCAATAGATGCTAAAAAAGTAGGTAAAGAATATGTAGTTTTTACGAAATCGGGTACATACAATACGGGGCTTAATGCAGTTAAATGGGCTAAAGAAGTAGAAGCATTAGGTGCAGGAGAGATCTTGCTTACAAGTATAGATAGAGATGGAACTAGAGAAGGCTATGATATAGTTTTAACTAAGGCGATTTCCGATTCAGTTAACATTCCAGTAATTGCAAGCGGTGGAGCAGGTAAAGAAGTACATTTTCTTGAAGCTCTAAAGGTTGCGGATGCTGCGTTAGCAGCAGGAGTTTTCCACGACGGAATAATTAAAATACACGAACTTAAGATGTATTTGAAATCACAAGGTATGGAGATGAGATTATGATTTCGTTTGAGTTACCTAAATCAAGACCAAATGATTTTACAAGAGTACTACCTGTTGTTGAAGAAGTTATAAAAGGAGTAAGAGAAAAAGGTGATATTGCTCTATTAGAACTAGAAGAAAAATTCGATCATGTAAAATTAGATTCGGTAGTAGAAGACAAAGTAGATGAGTTAGCGGAAAAAATTCCCCCAGACCTTAGGGAGGCCATAGACTACATTTATGACCAGTTGACTGAATTCCATGAGTCCATAAAGCCATATAATGCTGGAGGGAACTCGAAAGGGGTAGAGTTTGGGGTATTATGGAAACCTGTAGAAAAAGTCGGTATATACGTCCCGGGTGGAAATAAGGCATATCCGTCAACACTACTAATGGCTGGTATCCCTGCTAAAGTTGCCGGTGTCAGTGAGATTTACGCAGCGACTCCTCCTAGTAAAATTGACCCAGCAATATGTTATATTTCAAAAAAACTAAGAATTAAAAAATTGTATAGATTGGGTGGAGCTCAAGCTATAGCTGCTTTTGCATATGGTACAGAATCAGTTATACGTGTTGATAAAATAGTAGGCCCTGGTAACATTTATGTTCAAGCTGCTAAATTTCTAGTAAGTAAGGAAATAGGGATAGATGGAATAGAAGGCCCCACGGAACTGGTTATTATAGCAGATGAGAACGCAGACGCTAAAGAAATCGTTTTAGACATGAAAGCTCAGGCTGAACACGGTACCTCCACTTTTATAGTATTGTTATCTACTTCACAAAGCCTTATTGACCAAGTCGTCCCTCAACTTAAAGACGATAATATAATATATTATATCATAAAAGTGAGCACCATTGAGGAAGCTATTAAAGTCCTAAATGAAATCTCGCCTGAGCACCTCTCTCTCTATGTGGCTAACCCTAAGAAATACCTTGATAAAATTGCTAACTCAGGTGCCATAAGTCTAGGAGCTACACCACCTGCGATTATCGATTACGCTGCAGGCCCTAACCATATCCTACCTACTAACCGCTGGGCTAGGTTCAAGGGTGGCGTAACCGTTTACGACTTCCTTAAGCCCGTTATGTACGCCTATACAGAAAAACCTGATGAGAAACTTATCAGATCAGCTATGGTATTAGCTAGGCACGAGGGTTTTGAGTTTCATGCTAAGAGTATAGGTGTTAGATATGGCAGAGAGTAGTGAAGTATTAAATGAGTTGTATAAGATTATCCTTGACAGGCTTTCATCCCAAAGAGAAGGAAGTTATACTGTTAAACTCTATCAAAGGGGTAAACCTTACATTGCACAAAAAGTGGGGGAGGAAGCTAGTGAGGTAATCGTGGCATCATTAGCTGAGGGTAAAGAAAGGCTTATTAGTGAAATAGCTGATCTTCTTTACCATTTATTAGTCTTGATGGCTGTAAATAATGTTAAACCTGAGGAAGTTTATGAAGAGTTAAAGAGGAGGATGAAAGGCTAATGAGAGCTACTGTTATCAATTATGGAGTAGGAAATTTATTCAGTATTTCTTCAGGTCTGAAGAGGGTCGGCTTTGAAGTTTCAGTAAATTCAGAACCTTTTGGCAATGAGGATCTTGTTGTCCTACCAGGTGTAGGTTCTTTTAGTGCTGTTTCGGGTTATCTCGGTTCTCGTAGAGAGGTGTTTGAAGATATGAGAAAAAGCGGTGTATATTTTTTAGGTGTATGCCTCGGTATGCAAGTAATGTTTGAAGAAGGGACTGAAGGAGGTATCAGTAAGGGATTAGGCTGGTTCAAAGGTAAAGTGGATAAATTAATTCAAAATAATAAGGAAAGGTTAAAACTCCCTCATATAGGCTGGGAAAAACTGGTTGTGACTGACCTCACATGTCCGCTCACCGAGGGCTTGAATAACCAATATGTATATTATGTGCACAGTTATGTGGCATATCCTGATGACGAGAGTATTGTAAGGGCCGTAAGTGTGTATGGTATTTCCTACCCTGCGATAGTCTGTTCTGGTAACCTAATCGGGACCCAGTTTCATCCTGAAAAAAGTAGTAAGGTCGGAAAGGTTTTCTTAGGCAACCTTTACAGGTGGGTCAAAAAATGATTAAGCTTAGCTATGAGGAAGCTATGAAAATAGCTGATAATCTCTGGTTCAGGCATACTGATTCTACTATTATAGCGGTTTTACAAGACGTAGAATCCAAAGAAGTCTTAATGGTAGGGCATATGAATAGGGAAGCGTTTATAAAAACTCTTACGCAGGGTTATGCCCATTTCTGGTCTATAAGCAGGAAAAAACTATGGTTGAAAGGGGAAACAAGCGGGCATTACCAGATTGTAGAAGGGTTTAAAATAGACTGTGATGGGGACGCTATAGTGCTTTTTGTTAAGTCAGTAGGACCTGTTTGTCATACGGGTAATAAGACCTGTTTTTATAGATCTTATAGCGATTTAGTTAGTGATTTAAATAAAGAAAAAGAATTAGGCGTAAAGAGTTAATACTTGTTTTAACATATTTTAACTGGGTTAAAGATGGTAGAGGTCAATAAAGAGGAGTGGAAAAAGAAAATTATGGAAGCGCTAACTCAAGTTTACGATCCTGAAATACCCGTCGATATAGTGAACTTAGGGTTGATCTATGAGTTGAAAATCTCAGATGAAGGGGACGTATACATAAAACTCGGTCTAACTGCACCAGGTTGCCCGGTAGTGGACGACTTAATATATACAGTAGAGCAGGTCATAAAAGAGACCGTCCCAGCTAAATCAGTAGAAGTAGATATAGATTTAGAGACTGTTTGGTCTCCTTTAAAAATGACACCAGAAGGGAGAGAGAAATTTAAGAAATTGTATGGCTATGATATAGTAGAGATGTGGGTTCAAACCTACGGACTACCAACTGAAGATACACAACAACAGGAACAGAAGGCATAAAATCTTTTCACCTATTTCTTACTTGTGTCTTGGAGTATATTGGAACTACTAAGAACCAACCCTGAAAAACTGAAGGAAAGTATAAAAAGGCGGTTTATAGACGTTTCTCTTGTTGACAAAGCATTAGAACTAGATAAGGAATGGAGGGCTACACTACAAGAGGTAGAGAGGTTAAGGCACGAACATAATGTAATTAGTTCCCAAATTCCCAAAGCTCCTAAGGAACAAAAGCAAGAACTCATTAAGAAAGCAAAAGAATTATTGAAAATTCTAGAAGATAAAGAGAAACAGTTGCAGAAGATAGAAGAGGAAAGAGATCAGATTTTATCCGAGTTACCAAATATTGTAGACGACTCCGTACCTTTAGGCCCAGACGAGAACTACAGCGTCCCGGTTAAAGTATGGGGAAAGTTTAAAGTATATGAGAAAGATGTAGAAGAATTTTTGAAACAAGTAAAGGGCCTAAATCCAAATTACGAAGTAATAAAGTGGAAACCTATAGGACATGCTGATATGCTTGAAAATGTTTTAAAACTCGGGGATACCAAGAAAGCGGGAGAGATAGCCGGGTCAAGGTTCTATTATTTATTTAACGATATAGTTTGGCTTGATATTGCATTATTAAACTATGCCATAGATACTATGACTTCTAAAGGCTATACGCTAGTTTTGCCCCCTTATATGTTAAGGGGAGAAGTTATAAAGAGCGTGATTGACCTAGATACTTTTAAAGATGCTATATATAAGATCGAAAATGAAGATTTATATCTAATAGCTACTGCAGAACATCCTATTGCAGCTTTGTTCTATAAAGAAGACATTCCGAGAGAGAAATTACCTTTGAAATTTGTAGGAGTAAGCCCAGCATTCAGAAAAGAAGCTGGTGCTGCCAACAAGGATTTAAAGGGGATCTTTAGAGTACACCAGTTCCACAAAGTAGAACAGTTTATCTTTTCACCGCCTGAGGACAGCTGGAAATACCATGAAGAGTTACTTTCTAATGCAGAGCAAATATTTCAGGGACTGGAATTGCCATATAGGGTTATAAACATAGCCTCAGGAGACTTAGGTTCATGTGCAGCTAAAAAGTATGACTTAGAAGTATGGATGCCGGCACAAGCTAAATTTAGGGAAATGGTAAGTTGTAGTAATTGTCTAGACTGGCAGGCATTTAGAATGAAGATAAGATACATAGACTATAAAAACAATAGAAAGGGTTATGTGCACACTTTAAATAGTACGGCTATAGCAAGCACTAGGACTATTACTGCCATCCTTGAAAACAACCAAAGAGAGGACGGAGTAGTAGAAATTCCTAAGGTCTTAAGGAAATACCTAGAAGCATTCAGCGCAGCACCTAAAGACTATATATATCCTAAAAAAGATTGATCACTTTCTGAGATAGCCCTCTAACTGTGCTTCTACTTTTTTCATCTGGCTCTTCGCAACTCTCAGGAAAAGCTTAAGCGTTAACCTAACAGGCATATATATCGGTGATTTGAGGTAAAACCTGTTGAGTATGTCCTCAGCCCAATACACGTCGTGCCAGAACACTTTCTTGTAAAGCTCTATATGAGCATCGTTTAGCTTAACTTGGGTGAACCAGTCCTTGTTCTTAAAATACCCCATAGGTACAAAGAACATAGGTACTAAAATACTCCTGTAAGGCCTTAGGTTATCGACCAATTCAATAGTCTTATAAACGTCGTCTTCAGTCTCTTCTGGGAGACCTACTATCATAGTTCCAGCTGGGACTATATTATGCTCATGCATTATTTTGAAGGCTTCTTCAACTGTCTCAGGGTACTCGTCCACCTTATATGGTGCTGACTTTGCGGGCATTATCTCCTTAGCCAATCTAGAGGAACCGGTTTCAATACCTACTTCAACACCCAAGTAATTCTGGTTTCCGTCTTCGTATATGATTTCTGTGAGTTTTGATATTAGGCCATATTTTTCTTCAGAATAGCGTATAGCTGCTAGGCTAGCGTGGCTCCACGCTATACTTTTATAGTATTTCTTTACAAGCTTATGGAGTTTTATAAGGGGTTCTGGCCTTGGGTATATTCCTACTGCACCGTAAAATAGTACGTCATCACTATGTACAACTCCGTGTTTTACTCCGTTCTTGACATTAACTTGCAGCTCTCTCTCTATTTTTTCTAAAGGATAATACCTAGTCGGTCTTAGTGTAACGGAGCAAAACCTGCAAGACCTAGCGCAACCCCTCATTATCTCGATGAGGCCGTTTACGCTGGCCCCTTTGATTTCCGGTATTTGGTCAACTGACGGTGCCTCGTCAGCACCTATATATACGTATTTAGGTAGTGGTTCATTGTTCATTATTTTTTCTGCTAGTTTTACTATATACGTATCTGCTTCGCCATCAACTAAGGTATCTACCCCGATTTCTTCTATCATGTCTGTTTTCCACAACCACTGCCATACTGACGGTCCTCCGGCTATAATTTTCATTCCTTTTTGTTTAGCTTCTTTTATCTCAGGTTTATGTATGAGTTCTTGGAAACTCTTGTAATTTACTGGTTCTTTTTTAGTTATACCCCACCACGTAGAAGAAGGCGGGCCAAATGCGAAATAGTCATGGTGAGAAAGCATTAGAGCTTTTGCATCGGGTAAATATTTGTGTAAATGATCGGGGTCAATTATAGCTGCTTTAAATCCAGCATCTATTAAGGCTGCTTCTATTTTTCTCATCCCATAAGGTGCTTCTCGTGGCCTGCCTAGTTCATCTGTTTTCATCTTAGGGCACGCTAACCATTTCCATGCTTTCTCAGGGATCCCTATGGCAGGCCCTGTACCTAAGAACCCTAAGAACTCTTTACCATGATGGTTGGTCATTAGGCATCTGTCGGTAGTTATAATAAAGTCAAATTTCTCTTCCAAAAAACTCACCTTCTATGACTTTAGGAACTTATATTTATAAAGACTCCTTTAAATATCATTTAAGCACATTTCTAAGGACTCTTTTAACGTCATCTGGTAGTTTATCTCTTGAATCTACTGTCTGAACGTTAGATAAATCCTCATTCCATTCCTCTCCTTCTTCTAATTTTATATTTTTTAACGTCTGGAAAATATATATCTTTTCTCCTCTTTCATTTCTAGCTTGTTGAACTAGTATTTCCTCTCTTCCTATTTTTACAATGTATTTACTTTCGACGTTAGATATCTTCATGGTACTTCCTTTAACACTTATAGGGATTAAAGCTTTAACTTTAATGTCGGGGAAAACAATGGACTCTTGTGTATTCTGTAAAATAGTAAAAGGCGAATTGAAATCGCAGAAAGTTTATGAAGATGAAAATGTGATTGCATTTCTAGATATAAACCCGATTCATAAAGGTCATACACTAGTTATAAGTAAGAAACATTATGATAATATCTATGAAATCCCTGAGGAAGAGTTAGAAAAACTAATAGTGGTGGTGAAAAAAGTTGCAATTGCAATAAAAAAATTAGGGGCAGACGGAGTTAATATAGTCCAAAATAACGATGAAGCCGCAGGTCAACGTGTTTTTCATATACATTTTCATGTAGTCCCGCGGTATCACGGTGATAAGATTAAGATCGACACAATAGAAGATAGGACCAGATATAAGGACGAAGCTGAGATGAGAGACTATGCGGAGAAGATTAGGAGATTCCTAGTTTAACTACTCCTCTTCTGATTCTTCACTCTCTTCAAATTCCTCCCTAAGCAGTTCTAGCCCTATTTCCTTATAATATTCTTCTCTTTCTTGCTCTAGTTGATCCTCTTCAAGTTTCCTTTCCCCTTTATCGCTTACAAGTGATGTTGTAAGTACTTTATTGTTTTTATCTATCTTCTCTTTTACACTATATTCCTTCTTAGCTTTCTCGCTTAGCTCCTTTTCGTATCCGCATTTGTTGCATTTTAATACCTCCTTACCATCCTTCTTGGTCGGTACTAGTACTCCACCACATTTAGGACAGAACTGCATTAATTGGTCACCATATATTCTAGTAAAGCCTAGAAAGTGTATAAAAGGCTTTTGCTCATGTTGGCTGATCCTAGGTTAACTCCTTTATAAAACAGGATTATAATGAAGTATAATCTACGGGAATTTCACAGTAAGAAAGATATAAAAAACTAGACGATTTTAATTCTAGGATCTTCTTTAACCACGTTTAATACTATACTGGTGTGCGTTCTTTCTACCTTGGGGTTCTTTAACAAGCTTTTCAAGAAATTATCTAGGTCTTCTACATTTCTAAATTTAGCCACAATAGCGACATCATACTCTCCTACTATATCATAGACCAGGATTACATTATCTAAATTAGCTATTTCCCTTTCAAATTCCACTAAGTGTTTCCCGTCTACTTTAGCCATTATTATGCTTGTAAGGGAGTAACCTAGCTTAGAATAGTCAATTAACGCGGTAAAACCTTTGATTACTCCTTCTTGAACGAGCCTGAAAAGCCTATTATGAAGTGTTGCAGGTGATACATTCATCTCTTCAGCTAGTTTTCTTAGGCTTACTCTTGAGTCTTTTAATAATTCAATTAACAATTTCCTATCTACTGTGTCAATTTCAACACGTTTTCTATCAGACATGAAGTTCAAGATTATAATAATTTGCCCGTTAAAAAATTTTCATTTTAATAAGGGTTTGTCATACAAACTTAAGCTGAGATATACCGGCAAGTATTAACTGTATTCCAAACGCCGCTATAATGATAGCTGTAAACCTACCCGCGGCAACTGTCCCAGTTTCTCCTAAAGCTTTCACTATTAATGGCCCAACTAGCAAAGATAGGTATACTAAAATTGTGACCACTACACTACTAATAATTAACGTAAAAGGACTGTACGAAACTGAAAGAGTTACTAATGCCGTCATAGTACCCGGACCAACGAGTAATGGCGTGGCTATGGGAGTTATTAGTGCCTCTTCAAGCTTTCTGATAAACCTTAACTGTTGAAACCCACCCATAGTGTCTATTCCTAAGTAAACAAGTAAAATACCCCCAGCTATTTCTAAGGCTTGAGGAGAAATACCTAAAAAATCTAGTAAAGGTCTACCAATTATTGAAAATAATACTAAGAGGACCCCTATTGCTAGCGTTATTTTATTGACTACGAATTTCCAAGTTATCTTTTCCTCTTTAGAGGCTTCCTCATATACTGCTAGTAAGTAAGGGAGGACTGAAAAAGGATCTATAATTGCAAAAAGCTTTACCGTAATTATGGGAATTGGTGAAAATACGTCGGTCATTCTAAGAGGCTTAAGACTTCTTTGAGAATTTTAATTCTTTCCTCTTTGTTTTCAGTAAAAGAAGCTAAAACTAATTTGCTCAACAGTTTGTATATTGTAGAGATCTCTTTCTTACACTGTTCATTACTTAATTGAAGTCCGTTTATCCTGCTTTCTAAGTTTTGTAGGGAATAAAGTAACTGGGCTACTATATCTTCTTCGTCATGTTCATGCTGATGATGATGCTCACCTTCAACCTCTCTCTGGATCTCAGCTATATCGTCTTCACTCTTTGGAATCTTGTCTATCCTGAACTTCATCCTCTTCTCCTCCTTCCGTGTCTACGTTTCTTATTTCTTTCATATCAATATCTTGAATTATTAATTTATCTACGCCCATCTTAAGGTAATGCTTAATTACAATACTTATCTTACCTGCAGCCCTAACCGGTATACATTCGGTCTCAACTTCTTCACCAGTTATAAGTTTGGCTACGACTTTAGCTTCCTTTTTTGATTCACCGCAATATTCCACGTTTACTGAAGCAATCTTACCCATGTAGAGTAATGACTCTATATCTCTCCCTTTCATAGGGATTCTATTCAATTTCTCACTCCTATACCAATAACCTCTTCAATCTTTAATCCTTTCTCCTTAAGGTAGTTCCGAAAACCTAAACGTATATCATTAATTACTTGATAACCTCTATCGATTATTACAGTCCCCAACCCTACTAACTTGGCTCCGACAGCCATTAATTCTATAGCATCCTCCCACGTGAATACTCCTCCCATACCTATTATTTCAGGTTTGTATTCTTTATATACATCATGGATTATTCTAACCGCTAACGGATGAATACATTTGCCAGAAATACCGCCTGTCCCATAACTTAATATAGGTTTAAACTCTTCTTTACTAATAGCCAGCCCTTTTATAGTATTTATAAGTGTCAGACCATTAGCGCCTCCTTCTAGAGCTTTCCCAGCTAATTCTATCGTATTATCCCAAGGACCTAACTTAACGAAGACCGGAAGAGAGGTAACCCCAGACACGTTTTTAACTATCTCTAGGGTAAACTTTGAGGTTGACTCACCATACCCCTTTCTATTAGGGCTACTCAAGTTTAGTTCTAGTATTTTGACTTTCTCTCCTAAGTTAATATTCTGTCTCCTTATATCCTCAATTTTTTCAGCAGATTTCATAATATCCTCCACACCGCTTCCACCAATACTTATTATTAGATTACAATCTCCCTTGACCTGAAATTCCCTTAACGTTTCTATCCCGGGGTTGCCGAGGCCTATCGCATTCATATAACACCCTTCTTCAAGCTTAATAACGGTTGGCGGTCTATGAGGCTCTAATGGAGATAGTGTCAAGGTCTTAGTAGTTATCCCTGAAATATCGTATTTAACGCAGACGTTACTTATGAACTTAGATACCAGAGGGATAATTCCTGAACTTATTATGAACGGGTCTTTAAACTCTACATTAGCTACCTTTACCAATTATGTTCACTCCCTTAATAGGATAAACGTCTTTACCGTCATAAGCTAATTTACCTTCAACTATAACATGAGTAATTTTAGCCTCTAACGGGTAAAGGTCTAATGGTGTCTCGGTCACTTTACTAAACTTGGTTGAATATCTCCATGGTTCTCTCTTTATCACAGTAAAGTTTGCTGGAAAACCTTCTTTAATAAAACCAGATTTAATACCTACGATTTTAGCCGGGTTTTCAGCCAAGAGCTTTACAGCCTTGTTTATATCTAAGAGTCCCTTAAATACCAAGCTGTAAAGGAAAGGTGTTGTGAAGGAAACAGCAGCTATCCCAGGGGGGCATAATTCATAGTGCATTGACTTTTCTTTCTTAGTATGTGGGGCGTGGTCGCTAGCTAATGCATCAGTTTCGTGTAAGCCGATAAGAAGTAGTTCTAAGCGGGTTTTATAGTCCCTTATTGGTGGGTTAACCTTACTCAGGCAGTCCCTTTCCCCCTCGACCAACATATGGTGAGGTGTTATATCCGTGGAGAAGCCGAGGCTCTTAGCTAATCTTAAATTATCCAAGCTAGTTATGTGTGTTATATGCACCCTTCCTTTTACTAGATACAGCGAAGCCATTTCCATCCATTTAGTCCTTAACCTCCTATCAACAGTTAAGGCTAAAGGTATTTCAGGATGTAGTATTTTCAACTTTTTACTATTTTCGAGGATCGCCTTAGTCTCTTCTTTCTCTAAATCTTCTGGAAAAATTTTATAACCTGCTATGGGCAATTGATCTATTTCAGTGAACTCGTTAGTAACTCCGCTATATATTCCGAAATCCGTTCTAGAGTATAAATCGAATTCTCTTAACCTTTCTATCACCCTTTGTTTAGTGTTAACGGGTGGTAAAGTATTAGGCATGTCAAATATTGTGCCGACACCTCCATATACAGCCTCGCTTGTAGCAGTGGCTACGGTTTCTTTATAAGATAGTTGTGCTCCCCTTACATGGACGTGTATATCTATCGAAGCGGGGACTATAAGTTCGTCTTGTTTAAACTCTATGTCAGGCTTGCACGACTTTCTAATATCTTTGATGTCTCTATCGAAATTTATGCAGAGGTTAGAAACCTCACCCAGATAGTAGGCATTTCCCTTAATCCACAAGTTCCTTCACTTCCACGAAAGGCCCTTCTATGCAAGGTAGAAGACCTTTATAGTTGCATTCACCGCATACTCCTAAATTACAGTTCATTTTAACCCACCTTACATATACCAAGGCTTTTTTAGGCAGAGAGGTTATTTCACTCTCAGGTACAGAAGCTATTATCAAGTCATAATTATCGTCAAGTTTTCTAACGTTTTCAAAACCTTCTATATTACATCCGTCAAGGCAAGCTACTCTTACGGTTATACCTCTTTTGCGAAGTTCCTTTAAAATGTACCTTAAGTCAAGGAAGTTAAACTTATTTTTTATTACTCCCAATACAGTCTTAATATTTGTTATTGTAATAGGTCTACCTAGCGGTCCTTTTACTAATACGTACTTCTTGCCCGTTAACTTTGAAATGATCCTCTCGCTCTCGATATATAATGATAGATTCCTCGTATCTTCTTCATAATCCCCTACAGTTAGAGGTATTTCAGTCTCGCTAGGGAAAACTAGACTTATGTACTGTCCTAATCCAGGTTTATAAGGGTATTTCAAAATGACGTTATTCACTCCGTATGCGTGGTCAAAATGTACAGAGACTAATTGAGAATAAGTTAGTTCGCCAAAAGGCATCAACCTACACCGGTTTAGCTTGTGGGCTACCGAGGATCTGTTTTAATACGTCGTTCTCATTTATCTCTATTTCGCAATATTCACACCTCATTACAAGGGGTTTTGCCTTAATCGTCTTAAATATAGGTATTGCTTCAATATCGTTGTTAGTAATACAGTGGGGATTAGGGCATTTGAGGACTCCCTTTACAAGCGTAGGCACTTTTAGCTGTTTTTTCTCCACTACTTCATAATCCCTTATTATGTTAATAGTTGCGGTTGGTGCAATTAGTGTAATTATGTTAGCTTCGTTTTCGTTTACCTCCTTATCCTCAATTTTTACTATGTCCTTTTTACCTATTCTTTTGCTCTCTACGTTCAAGACTATTGCGACTCTAAGCCCTTCTGCACCAGTGATGTTAAGGACTTTTAATACTGCTAACGCCCTCCCTGCTGGTATGTGGTCTATTACTGTCCCATTTCTTATTTTGCTAACTAAGAGTTCTTTTTTTGTATTCACTTCCATCGCTTACTCACCCATTATTTTTGAGAGTAGCCCCATCCTTACTGGGACACCATAAGATGCTTGTTCAAAATATTTTGCTTGTTTTGTTTTGTCTACTTTCCTTTCAATCTCGTTTACTCTAGGTAAAGGATGTAGTATTATACTATTTTCTTTCATTTTTTTAACTAGGTCTAGGTTTACAATATAGCTCTCCTTAATCTTCTCGTATTCTAGCTCGTCTAAGAACCTCTCTTTCTGTATCCTTGTGACGTAAAGTACATCTATGTCTTCGATTACATCTATTATATCGGAAGTGACTCTATAAGGATAGTTTAATTCTTCTAGTATTTCATTTCTAGCCCTTAATTGGGGTGGAGAAATTAAGTACACGCCTTTAGGCTTAAACCTTGTAAGCATTCTCAGTAAACTATTTACTGTCCTAGCGTATTTTAGGTCTCCTAAAATTCCGAACGTTAATCCGTCTATTGTCCCAAAGTTTTTATATACCGTAAAAAGGTCTATTAACGCTTGCGTAGGGTGTTCATGCTTACCATCTCCAGCATTTATTACCGGTTTATCTGTAACTTCTGAAGCAAACTTAGCAGCACCATCAAACTTATGCCTGATTACAATTGCTTCTGAGTAATTATCCAGCATCCTAACAGTATCAGCCAAGTTTTCTCCTTTGGCTACAGAAGTGCCTTCACTCCCAGAAAATCCTACTACGTTGCCCCCTAGGTTTATTATAGCTTTATTAAAACTCAGATAAGTCCTTGTACTTGGCTCAAAAAAGGCTAGGGCGATTGTCTTACCTTTTAACGTCTCATTTCGAGGCTCTCTGATAAACTTTGTGGCGAGTTCAAAAATTTGGATTATTTCATCCCTCGTGAAGTCGTATGAAGAGATTATATTTTTCACAAAAGCCCTTGAAAATGGTTGTTTGGAAGATTATTTAAAGTCTTTTACGTTAAATAATTAGCCGATCAGGGATGGACTTTGCGAAAAATCTTTTAGAAAAAAGACTGCTTCTAATAGGTAATTTCATACTTACATCTGGAAAAGTAAGCCCTTATTACCTAGACTTAAGGAGGTTACCAAACTATCCGGAAATATTTAGTGATGTAACGAATAAAGCTATACAGCTTCTCAAAGGGATAGAGTTTGATATGATTTTAGGTATAGCTACTGGAGGAGTGCCTTTTGCGTCTTTTTTAGCATGTAAACTCATGAAACCGTTAGGATACATAAGGAGTGAAAAAAAGGGGTATGGTACTGACCGCCTGATTGAAGCTGATGTACAGAATAAAGAAGTAATAATTGTCGATGACGTAGTGACGACTGGAGGTTCTATATTAAAGGCGATTGAGGAAGTGAGGAAAGCTGGCGGTATAGTGAATTATGCCTTAGCAATAGTGGATAGACAAGAAGGCGCTTCAAAGAGGTTAAAGAACGTTGATGTGGAGCTTATTTCTGTATACAAGATCAGTGAGATACTCAATTATCTCCTCTCTTCAGAACTTGTTAGCGAAAGCGATAAGAAGGTAATTAAGGACTATTTGGTGAGTAATATTGAGTAGAATTATTTTAGCGTTAGATAGTGTAATAGGTCTTTCCACCCTTACAAAAATAAGGGAGTATATCTCTAGGGTAAAATTCAGTTATGTTACTCTATTACAAGGCGGGTTAGGTTATCTGAGAGAAGTATACAAATTAAAATGGGATGAGGTAATATTCGACTTGAAACTAGCGGATATAGATTCTACTATGATTAGTATAGTAAGCGCATTGAGGGACCTTTCTGATTCTTTCATATCTCATTCTTTTATAGGCTATGAAGGCGCTCTTGATTCCTTAATGACATATCTATCTCGAGAAAATAAAGGGCTTTATCTCGTATTATCTATGTCACACAAAGGGTGGAATGATTCCTTTTACCCCTATCTGAAAAATATCGCGGAAAGGGTAAATCCTAAGGGTTTTGTGGTTGGTGCTACTAGACCGGAGATGATTAAGAATGTCAGGGCAGACTTCCCGCAGAAGATAATTATTTCACCTGGTGTAGGTTTTCAAGGTGCTGAAATCGGTGACGCTATATGTAACGGGGCTGACTTCGAGATAATAGGTAGAAGTATATATTCGTCAAATGAGCCAGAAAGGATAAGTCTAGAGATAAAGGAGAAGCAGGAGGCAAAAATAAATGAGTGCAAAAAAGTTCCAAAAGATAGAAAGTAACGCACAAAGTATATTGCTTGCAAAGCTAGCCGGCCTTATCTATAAGGCAGAAGAAATCCATGAGGAAATTGGTGAAGAGCCCACAACAGATTTAGAAAAACTTTATACGGAGTCCGGAGCGGAAGGTAGTCAGAAAGGGAAGGGGAAGCTAAGCTACTTAGTTCTCTATGACGAATTTACAAAGAATTACATCAGCTTCATTAGCTCTGTTATGAGGAGTTATGCTTCTAGGACTAAAGAGACCGAGATAGAGTTTATCAATATTTTGCTGAACGACGGGAACTATATAGTCCTTGAAGGAGAAGAGGATAAAGTGGTAATTCCTCATCCATCAGCAATTTCATCTACGCATACTCATCCTAATATCTGTATTTTTTCGCATAAGGATCTCGAAACAGCGTCTTACTTGTTTGTGAAGAATTACCTATTAGTTGGGGTAACTACTGATGAATGTGCCTTGTTGATTTATAGGAGAGGGGTGTTCACGATAGAAGACCAAAAAGAATTAGAGAAGCTAGCCAAGGTCACAAAGAAGAGCAAGACGTTAGAAGAGGTACTAGGAGGATATAAGAATTCTAGGTTCAATCAGTTAGCTCTGCGGTTGGTTCGTTTTGTTTAGCTAGTAGGTCTATCGTAGCCTCAGCTATATCGATAGAGTACCTAATCGCCCTTCTAAGTGAATCCATTATTATCAGAAGGGAACCAGTTTTCTTAGGGTCGACTTGTGATGATAAAATTGACTGAGATATGGACGAGTTAGAGCCTAATAAATCATATTCTTTTTTAATAACATCGTGTGCTATATTACCGTCTTTGTTAAAGAAAGCATTTATGGATGTCTTATAAAATTCAGCGCTGGTCTTACCGTGGTCATAAACTCTTTTGTCTTCAAGCTTTTTCAGGGTACTGAGTTGCTGCAATATCCTTACTGAATGGTCAGAGATCCTCTCTATAGACTTAGCTACAGAGAATATGTTAATGAGCTGGGTAAGATTATATCCTTCGTTCTCTAAAATCTCCGAGTATTCAACTGCTAGTGACAGTTGCCTAACGGTATAAAAGTAAAACCTGTCCACATCATCGTCTCTGTCAGAGATCTCTTTGCTTAGCTCTTCGTCGCCCTCCCATAACGCGTCCATTGAGTCCCTCAGCATGTTATAAGAGATATTAAACGCTCTACTTATTGATTTTGTCAAAGATAAGTCCTTTTCATTTACTAGGAACTGTATCATCAAACTGTTAGCGTTCTCGTCTATAACCTCAGCTCCTAAGAGCCTTTTTCTTATAACGTCTTTTATTGTCTCCCTGTCATCTGCTGTAAATTTACTACAAGAGACGGTAACTAGGGAATAGCCAGCCATATAATAAGATATAATTTCCCTTATTACAAAAGACAGGTCGGGCTTACTACAGTTAAGGGTAATTATTTTCTCTTTTCTCTCGTCTGCTTCGCTACTCCTCGGTGATAGAATTAGCCTTAGTTGTTTGTCCTGTCGTATTTCAATTTCGTCTCCAGGCTTTAGGGAGTGTTCCTTTACCCAGCTTTTAGGAAGTGATATGATATATGTTGAGCCACCCGTTAATTGAATTTTTCTCACTATAGGTTTTATCATAGTCTATTTTCACTATATACTCGCTTGTGAGACTTTATATTTTTTATCGACTTCCTGTTTAGCAATATTTTCGGACTCTAAGAGTATTTTATTAGCTTCTTCTGATATGTTTGGTATAAAGGATTTATCTATGTTTATAATTGGTATCAATGAGTCTAAGATCTCATCTATAAGCGGGGTAAACTCAATCGACATACCAATATCCTTTTTTATAATTTTTACTGCCTCTAATACAGGTGCCAGATAACCCCTCAGTTCACCCAAGATTAGAACTGTCTCAAGTCTTATCTCAAGGATTTCAAGAATTACTTTAAGTTGAAATAGTTTTGAAACTATATTTTTATTCACGTCAGCTTCCTTTATATATTCTTTACTGAGATAGGGAAATCTCCCTATATTGGATAGGGATAACTGCTCTAAGTTCTTTACTCTACTATCTATTCTAGATATCCAAAAGTCTATTTTGTTAATTGTGATCTTAACATCGGCAATAAGCTCTGGTAGTGTCTTCTTCCTCCTCACAAATACTCAGATTTGAGCCTAAACATTTAAGAGGATTTAGACTCCTTAAGGAGTTCATCTAAGACGTTACTGTACATGCGGTAGAACGACGTTAATTTAAATAGTGCTCCATAGCCATCCCCTTCTTTATATACTATCTGGTTTTCAGTTAAAACTTCTAAATGGTGAGTAATAGTCTTATAATCCATAGAAAGTTGCTTAGCTATCTGATTTGCGTTCATAGGAGAGGTTTCTAACAATTTTACTATTTTTATCCTAGTACTACCCCCTCTCGAGACTAAAAAGAGAAACTTGAAAAGTTTTCTCACTTGCTTGAGCTCTTTATCACTCACTATGGGATAACAAAAGGTCAATAATGTTAATAAATCTCTCCGTAAATCCCACGTTGGGATATCTCGGTAATAACCTCAGATATCGTGGGGTGAGAGAATTGTACTCTGTAAAGATCACTCAACTTAAGAGATAATTCCATCGCTAGAGCTAGTGTATTTATGACTTCCGTAGCTCCTTCTCCTACCATGTTAGCACCTAAGATCTTCCCCGTAGAGTCTACATAAACTTTGAGGAATCCTTCTGGCTCATTAAGAGTCCAAGCTCTAGGTATCTCCTTCATGAAGACTTTAATTTCCCTCGCCTCAACACCAGCTTTTTTAAGCTCTTCCGCTGTCTGTCCTACCACCCCTATTTCTAAATCGGCAAATATTGAAGAGGGTATATACTTAGGCATTTCGTTATTCTTTCCCCCTATATTATCACCTGCTACGACTCCTTGTCTCCATGCTTTAGTTGCTGAAAGAGGTGCTCCAGCTACATCGCCTACAGCATAAACCTTAGGGTTAGACGTCCTAGCTCTGCTATCAACTTTTATATACCCTCTCTGGTCAGTCTCCACTTTTATAGCCTTGAGGTCAATACCGTTAACTACGGGCTTTCTACCTATAGTTATAACTGCTAAATCCCCCTTTACCTCTTCCGTAGAAGAAGGCGTCTGAGCAGTAAAAATTACTTTGTCCTCACTTTTTAGGATTTTCGACTTCGTATTTAAGTATATTTTAACCCCTTTTTCTTCTAATCTTTTCTTAACTTCATTAGCAACTTCTATATCTATTCCGGGTACTGGGAGTAACCTTGGCATTAATTCGATGATAGTTACGTCCTTATTCATAGCCCTAAATAGAGTAGCAAGTTCTACTCCAGCAACCCCTCCGCCCACAATAATTATATCGTTAGGTAACGAGGGTAAGTTCATCGCAGTCCAAGGGTCTACTACATTCCTCCCGTTAAGTGGGAAATCTGCCAGCGAAAGTGGTTCTGAGCCCGTCGCTATAACCGTCATATCAGTGGTAAGCGTATTCCCGTTAACTTCTATCTCGCCTTCTCTCGTTATTGAAGCTTGTCCTTTTATTACGTCAATATGGTATTTTGATAGGACTGAAGTAAAGGAATCTTTGACGTTTTTAATTATTTCATTTTTGAACAGACCTAACTTATCGTAATTAATTTCAACCTTTCCGTTGATCCAGTTTGATTTACTTGTTTTATACACGAGTTTTACAGCATCTATAAGAGTCTTTGACGGTATACACGCTCTGTTTAAACATTCTCCCCCTAGCTCTTCCTTTTCTATTATAGCTACTTTTTTACCTAGTTCAGCGCTCCTTATTGCTGTAGTTAATCCGCCTATTCCTCCGCCTACGACTACTACATCATAATTCATGACTTTCCTTATTTCTCCTCGATAGATGGGTTTTAAGCTTTTGTAAAACGCTAACCAAGTCCTTATCTAACGTCTTTAATTTTTCTTCTGGGCATAAAGAAAGGTATTCTAACTCTGTAATTACTCCGAAGTCCTCTTTTATGTCATTTAACGACCTCGAAAGGTCTATGTATGCTTTAACGAATTTTTCCCCATCTTTGCAATTTTTAAGAATAAAACTTAATAAACCTAAATCTACGACTCTTTTCCTCTTATTTTTTTCACTAACTATAATTACCCTAACTCCTATAGGTATATCGTCGTAAAGTTCCTGTAACGATATTTCGTCCTCATTGACCCTTATTACCGCTTCTTCAGCCCTTAGAAATTTTTCCATTATCTTATTCATTAATACTTTTTAGGCTCATATTACTAAAAAGACTCGTGGATGAGTGGAAAGAGTACAAAAAGAAGGCTTGGGAAAGGATAATGAGGGATAAAGAAATCGGTTACTTAGACCCAGATATATTTGATGTACTTGAGGTATTTTTTAAGAGGGAAAAGGCTTATACTCAGAGTAGTTGTAGTGGTAGGGTATCTATTGTAGATTCCTATCTTCCATGGGAAAGAAAAGATTCTACAGTAGTTTATAAGAACCACATAACCTTTTCCCTTGAGGATCTAAAGGATACTATCTCTAAGGGGTATGTAAGGAGGCTATGGCTTATCGTTCAAGGTCCTATACTTCATGTGTATACGAAAGATCAAGAGGAAGCCTGGAATATAATAAAGACAGCTAGGGGAGCCGGTTTTAAACACAGCGGGATCTTAACATCAAATAATAAAGGAATTTTAGTAGAGCTTAGGACTGGAGTAAAAATGGTTCATTATCTGTCCCCTTCTTTAAGTTATAAAGAGTTAGAGGAATTAGTTGGAATTTCACTTGAAGTATTGCAGAAAGGGAAAGAAAAGTTGAGGCGCTTAAAAGACAGTGTGGCATCATCTATAGTCGATAATCCTGTGGAGTTGGGGGAGTACTCTGAAGGGGAGACCAAGTTCCATTACAGTGTCGGCTAATTTTTTAAGTGCTTCCTTATAGTTAGGTACTCTACCATCGGGTTGTAAGATCACTCTTTCAGGGGGTATCTTGTTGTCTGTAACGAAATTAATAACTTCTTTGAGGTCTGTCTCTGGATTTAATATTACAAATTTGTAGTACGTTGGCCACTTTAGGTTTTTAAAATCATAATTAAACTTATATCCTGAGTTAGTTAGCTTAGGCGATACAGAAAAAATATCCACTAACTCCATAAGTTTTTTGGAAGGAGTTATAGTGCCACTTGTCTCTACCAGGACTTTTTGACCTAAAATATTTTTTATAGCGCCCACGAGAGGTAAAATGTCCTGAAGTAATGGTTCTCCTCCGGTAATTGTGGTAAGTGGGAGGCTTTTATGAAGTCTGGATAAAATCTCAGGTATAGTCATCAGTTCTCCTTCATATTTAAACCATGAGTATTTAGTATCACACCATATGCATCTCAAGTGACACCCCGCGAGCCTAATGAAATTAGAAGGCGTACCTATTATTTCGCCTTCTCCTTGAATCGATTGGAAAATCTCACTAATCCAGTATTTTATTTCCGATCTCATTTTTGATTAAGGATAATACATAATTTAAAAGCTCACCTATGCCCTCTCCTTTTTCCGCACTTATCTCAAACTGGGCGTTAGTCTCTGATTTTATCTCTGTGTACAAGTTCTCGTCCTTTTCGTCTATTTTATTCAAAACCGGGATCACTTTTTTGCCTAGCGACTTAACCTCTTTATAGAGGTCGATCTGCTCCTTAGAACCGTATAAGGAAGTTTTAGATACGTCAAATATGAACAGAATAATACCCTCTAAGTTCTTTATCGCATTAATAGCTTGTAATTCTATATTATTCCTTTTTGACATAGGTCTGTCAAGGATACCAGGTGTGTCAATAACCTGGACTTTATAGACCCTCATATCTATGTGTCCTACGTGGATCTCCTTTGTCGTAAATGGGTAGGAAGCGACTTCAGGTTTAGCACTTGAAATTTTCCCTACCAGAGTACTTTTGCCTACATTAGGAGCCCCTGCAATAATGATTGTAGGTAGGGATGGGTCTATGGCGTTTAACTTCCTTAGTGTTTTAGCTACTTTAATGGACCAACTTACACACTCACTTCTTTGCCTAAGGATTGAACTTACTCTTCCAACACACTGTCTCATCAACTTATTAGCTTCTTCCTCTGGATTTTTCCTGATAAGACTAATGTACTGTCTTGTAATTTTTCTTGATAACAAGACAGCCCTATTTATAGCACCTAAACACATCTTTAACTTATCAACGTCTCCGCCAGAAGCGATCTTTACCATTTCTTGGTAAAATGGGTGTAACTTATCAATCCTCGGAAACGTGTTTATAAAATCAGTATAGCGAGAGAGAGAATCTTCTAATGATTTAATTCTTCTTATTTCCCTATCCTTTACTGTAGTCCCTCCAATTGATGGTAGCTTATTAATATAAGATTTTATAAAATCTTCTACTTCGGGCGGGATTTTTATCTTTTCAAACGGGTTTAACATACTTTTGTTCCTGCGGGTACTTCCCCGTCTACTGTTATAACCCTAGGTTTTATTCCTTTCTCTTCATCTTCTTTACATCCTGCTGCCAAGAGCATACCTTGACTTTCAAACCCTCTTATTTTTCTAGGTTTTAAATTAGCAATCACTATTATTCTCTTTCCTACTATCTCTTCCGGTGTGTAAAATTCCGCTATCCCGCTAATTATTTGTCTAGTTTCAGCCCCAAGGTCTACCTCTAATCTAAGTAATTTTGTCCCTTCTATGTGTTCTGCACTTTTTACGACCCCTACTCTTAAGTCTAATTTTGCGAAATCGTCAATAGTTATCTCGCTCATGGTTACTATTTTGGTTTATCGCAAAATAAAATAATGTCTTTTACTTGGTTAAGTGAATAATTTCCCTCCATCTACAATAGATTTTTATACTATTTAATGAAATGTCGATTATGGATTTCACAAAGGTCAGTGAAGGTAAAACGAAAATAGTGTATGATTATGATAAAGACCATTATTTACTCTATTACAAAGACTCTATAACAGCGGGCGATGGTGCAAGAAAGGACGAGATACCGGGAAAAGGGGTCTTAAACGCACAGACGTCCGCGATTTTATTTAGGTTATTAGAGTCTAAAGGTATAGAAACTCATTACGTAGGGATGTATGATGAGAGGACTATGATCGTGAAAAAGTTGAAAATGATCCCAGTGGAGGTAGTCCTGAGGAATATCGCTACTGGGAGTATAGTGAAACGGCTACCCATAAAAGAAGGCGAAAGATTTGACCCACCTATAATAGAGTTCTTCTTAAAGGATGATGAGAGGCATGACCCACTTCTAAACTACTCACACATGGAATATTTTAGGTTATTTAGCAGAAAAGAAGCCGAGCAAGTAGAGGAAGTAATGAAACAAGTAAATAATGTATTATACAAGTTCTTCCTTGAAAAGGGACTTTTACTCTATGATTTTAAACTTGAATTTGGCAAATACCAAGATAGACTTGTTATAGGTGACGAAATAACGTTAGATTCGATGAGAATAAGGGAAAAAGATACTTTAAGGATCCTCGACAAAGACGTGTACAGAAAAGGTGCTGACCTAGATACAGTAAAGAAAAACTACGAGGAGTTTTTTAAGAGAATAAGCACATGAGGTAAAGAATGAAAATGATATACAACGTAGAATTAATCATCTTAAATAAGGATGGGATAAGAGACCCAGAAGGAGAAACTATACAGAAATATGTAGTGGAAAAAATAAGCAAAAATATACAGAATACAAGGGCTGGTAAATATATCCTTTTCAAGGTAGAATCGTCAAACCCCGAGGAGGCGGAAAAAGTAGTGGAAACAATAGCTGAACAAGGAAGGCTCTACAACCCAATAGTCCATAAGATTATAGTAAGGGTGATAAGGGACGAAAACAGCAGTCATTAAGTTCCCTGGCACCACTTGTGAAGTAGATGTATACAAGGCTTTAGTTGAGGCATCTGTAGACGCCGAGATTGTAAAGTTTAAGGACTTTGATCCAGATAAGTATGGAGCTGTAATCCTACCCGGCGGGTTCAGTTTCGGAGACTACCTCAGAGCCGGGAGTATAGCTGCAAGTACGGAGACTATAAAAAAAGTGAAAGAAATGGCAAATGAAGGGAAAATAATAATTGGCATCTGCAACGGTTTTCAGATCTTGGTGGAAAGCGGGCTTTTAGAAGGTGCCCTTTTACCTAATCTAAATTTGCGGTTTGTGAGTAGGTGGGTATACCTTAAAGTAGGTAGAAAAGATACAGTCCTTACTAGAGGTCTTGAAAAAGAGATCATTAAAATGCCGATAGCTCATTCTGAAGGTAGGTATTATCATAATGACCCAAGTAGGGCAGAGAGGTTCGCTGTACTCTATTATGTAGGACCGAAAGGAGAGGTAGATGAAAAATATAACCCTAACGGTTCTCTTTTAAACATAGCGTCTATTGCAAATGAGGAAGGAAATATAATAGGTATGATGCCGCACCCTGAGAGGGCCTCTTTTAAGCTTACGTCACCTGACGGAGAGACAGACGGTCTATTATTATTTAGGGGGTTAAAGAAATGGTAAAGCTCACTCTTTCCCCTTTTGAAATGGAAATAGCTAGGAAGAGGTTAGGCAGGGAGCCAAATGAAGCTGAGTGGGCAACTATAGACGCTTTGTGGTCTGAACACTGTTCCTACAAGTCGTCTAAAGTATATCTTAGGAGCTTTCCAAGTAGCGGAGAAAGAGTAGTGATGGGGATTGAGGATTGGCAGGACGCAGGAGCACTAGATGTGGGAGATGGCTGGGCTATTGTTTTGAAGTTAGAGAGCCATAATCACCCTTCTGCAATAGACCCGTTCAACGGCTCAGCTACGGGTGTAGGAGGTATAATTAGAGACATAATAAGCAAGGGTGCAATTCCTATAGCCCTCTTAGACATGATAAGGGTAGGGAATTTAAATAGAGAAAGAAATAGATGGTTGTTAAAGAATATTATTAGAGGAATAGGGTTTTACGGTAACAGTATAGGTGTACCAGTAGTCGGTGGAGAGCTTTCATTCGATGATACATACGACGATAACCCGCTAGTTGATGTGGCTGGAATAGGTGTAGTTAGAAAAGATAAGATCGTCCCCAGCGTAGTTAAACAAGCTGGGCTCAAGATCGTTATAGTTGGGCTAACCGGGTTAGACGGACTAGGCGGTGCATCCTTCGCTTCTAGGAAATTAAGCGGAGAAAATGAAATAGGTGCCGTACAAATTGCTGATCCGTTCGCAGGGAAGATAGTACTCGACGTTACACTATCCATAGCCGATAAAGTTGAAGCTATCAAAGACTTAGGCGGTGGAGGATTAGTCGTGGGAGTTACCGAGATGGCTAATGGGTTCGGTGCAGTCGTAGACTTAGACAGAGTCCCGCTCAGAGTCAGTGATCTGACACCGGAAGAGATCTTAATATCTGAAACCCAAGAGAGGATGTTATTTGCTGTAAAAGAAGAACGGGTAAAGGAAATCTGTGCTGAATTTGAATATTACGAATACCCTTGCGCTGAAATAGGGTACTTTACAGATGACAGTGTGATTAGGTTTCGTTATAGAGGCAAAGAAATAGTTAATCTGCCTTCAGAACTATTAGTATCTCCTCCTCTTTTCATGTGGGAGGTTAGAAAACATAAAAGGCCTTCAATTGAGAGGCCTAAGATTGACATAGAAGAAGCGATAAGAAAAGTAGTCTCTCATCCAGATTTTGTAAGTAAGGAATGGGCATATTCGCAGTTTGACTATGAAGTAGGGACATCAACAGTGATCAAACCGGGAGAAGCAGATGCCGCGGTAATAGCTTTACCGAACGGAAAATTATTAGCTGTTAAAGGTGACGCAAATCCGGATTTATGTGAAAATGATGCCTACGAGTGTGGAAAATACATAGTGGCCGAGGCTTATAGAAATTTAGCTACCGTAGGTGCTAAAGGGATCGGAATAGTCGATCATTTGCAATTTGGCGACCCTAGAAAACCTGAGGTATATTATACTTTTGTGGAAGCCCTAAGGGGCATAGCTGAGGCAGCAAAGTTTTTCAATACTCCAGTAGTCGGAGGTAAGGTATCATTTTATAACGAGAATAAAGAGGGTAAAGCAATAAAGCCTACACCCCTTGTAGTAATGGCAGGGCTAGTTGAGGACAAACTCCTAAGAGGTAGTATTGAAGAAGATCTAAGTATTGTAATGCTTGGGCTGGCAAGAGACGAGATGCGGGGTACTTTCCTGTCTAAACTGTATGGTAATTTCGGGGAAACTCCTAAAGTAAGGTTAAACGAAGATCTTGTTGCGAGCGAGTTAGTAGTCCAAGGGATAAACCGAGGTAAAATATTGTTTGCCAAAGACATTGGTAGGGGAGGCCTCGTTTCAGCATTATTTTCGATATTGGTAAGAGGATATGGGGTCGATATAAGGAGTAATGGGATTAAGGCTGATATAGGAGATGATTTATTAGTAAAGCTATTCTCGGAATCCACCGGAAGGTTTATAGTCCTGACAAAAGAGCCCGAATGGTTTTTAGAAAACAAAAAGGGAGTAATAGCCTCTGTGATAGGTAAGGTGACTAAGAGCAGTGGTGTACTTAAAATAGATGATAAGTCGCTCGAATTAAGTAAAGAGATCGATAATTATTATAATTATTTCTTCAGGGTGATAGAAAATGATTAAAGAACATTGTGGTATAGTAGGAGTGTGGAGTAAAGACGATAAGGCTACTTTAGTCACTTACGAGGTGCTAAAACTTTTACAGCATAGGGGTCAAGAGTCTGCAGGCATCTCGTATTTAGATAGCGGAATTAAGACCTTAAAGGGGATGGGGTTAGTAGAAGACGCTATAGACCCTATTTTCCTTAGAAATTCTAATCTATCCATTGGGCACGTTAGGTATTCCACTACTGGAAAGGGTACAATTGATGAGGCTCAACCCCTCAGTAATGGTAAAATCTCAATTGCGTTTAACGGTACTATTCCTAATTATTATAAGTTTGGGACTAGGACTGATACCGAATTTATTCTTAAAGTACTAAGTGAAAGCAATGATATAAAATCTGGAATTAGGAAACTCACCGATTTAGCTGACGGTGCATATTCAATAGTAATACTAACCTCGGCAGGTGAACTGGTCGGCTTCAGGGACCCAAAAGGGTTTAGGCCTTTAGTCCTAGGTAAAATAGGTTCCAGTTATGTTATTGCATCGGAAGACTCCGCCATAAGGCAACTGGGAGGAACAGTGGTTAGAGATATAAGACCCGGAGAGATGGTTTACATAGACAAAGAAGGAAATATTGAAAGTGAAATTGTCTCAACTAGTAGTGTTTCTTTCTGTTCGTTTGAATATATATACTTTGCAAGACCTGATTCTAAAATAGACGGAATTTCAGTTTATAATGCTAGAATTAGGTTAGGAGAGATCCTAGCCGAAAAGCATTACGTTGATGCGGATATAGTAGTCCCGATACCAGAGTCATCAATTCCCATAGCTATCGGCTATTCCAGAAAAGCTAGAACCCACCTAGAACTTGCCTTAGTAAGGAGTATGGTAGCTAAGAGGTCATTTATAATGCCAACTCAAGATAAAAGAGAGAGTGTACTAGAGGAAAAGTTCGGGGTAGTAAGTGAAGTTGTGCGGGGTAAAAGAATAGTATTAATAGATGACTCTATAGTTAGGGGTAATACTATGAAGCGGATAGTAAAACTGCTTAAAGATAATGGTGCATTACAAGTCCATGTCAGAGTGGGTTCCCCTAAAATACGTTACCCTTGTTATATGGGGATAGACTTTCCTACATCTAATGAACTCATAGCTTATGGTAGAACTGAAAAGGAAATCGCGTTTGAAATAGGGGCTGACTCAGTTGAATACCTTACTATAGAGGAGATGATAGAGTCAATAGGCAGGAGGGACTTATGTCATGCATGTTTTTCTGGGGTATATCCCCTAAAATTTTCGTATAATATGTCCCAGTTAGAATCTATATTTAAGAGGTGAACTTGATGGGTGGAATACTAGGTATATACGCATTTGATAAGATATGGAATGTAAGCAAATTCCTATACTACGGTCTAATAGGATTACAACACAGAGGCTACTCCTATAGCGGTATAACGGCTCTAAATGAAAAAGGGTTTTCTACAGTTCTAGATAATGTAGCGCCAGAGGATTTAGATATAAAGGGACTAGAGGGTTGGTCTGGCGTAGGATATAGCGGAACCAAAGGAGGTTACCCAATGGTCACGGATTACGGCGTTGCAGTCATAGATGGAGTATTGAGAGACCCAGAAAACCTCCTCAGAAGTATATATAAAGATCCAGAGAGCGGATTGAGGGAAAGTAAAGGCGTTTTCTCATTAGTCTTCTTAACAAAGGACGGCAGGATGATAGGGTATAGGGATGAGAGTGGAATAAAACCCCTCGAGATCGGTGGGTTCGGGTTTGACTTAGCGATACTGTCTTCAGAGACCTCAGGGATCTCTGTAATAGGTGGTGAGTTTAAGAGAGAGATCGCGCCAGGTGAAATGGTCTATATAGACCAATACAGTGTCTCTTACGCTAAAATAAAGGAAGCTAAACCTCAGTATTGTTCCATAGACATTATTTATCAGAGCAGGATCGACAGTCACGTGTTCAATGCTGATATATACGATATCAGGGTAAAGATAGGTGAACAATTAGCTTCTGAGAGGAAGATAGAAGCTGATGTTGTCATCGGGGTACCGGATACAGCTATCCCATATGCGATCGGATATTCAAGGAAGACCGGGATACCTTTCGCATTAGGCTTTACAAGGACCGGGAGTCCTATAAGGACGATGCTAGCATCAGACGAGTTTCTTAAGGTTATCGGCGTTCAACTTAAACTTAATCCAATAAAGGCTTCTGTAAAAGGAAAGAGGATCGTTTTAATAGACGACTCTATGGTCACCGGCAGGACATTAAAGAATACAATTTTCAGTTTAAGGTCTTTAGGGGCTAAGGAAGTCCACGTCCTGATAGGTAGTCCCAAGCTCGTGTCTTATTGCCCTTACGGTATGGAAGTGCCTGAAGAAAAAGACCTCATTGCTGCTAACCTGACGGATGAAGAGATATCAAAGGTTATCGGTGCGGACTCAATTTACTGGTTAAGCCTAGAAGGGCTATATAAAGTAATAGGTCATAGGAATTTATGCGTAGGGTGTATGACCAAATTTTACCCTAAGGAGGTGTAAAGTATGGCTAAAGTCCTTCTTATAGGAGACGGTGCAAGGGAAAACGCATTAGCAGAAGCTCTAGGTAAGTCAAGTAAAGGTTATAAGGTATACGCACTATCCACATATACTAACCCCGGCATAAAGGAAGTAGTAAATAACACCGGCGGTAAGTACTATCTCGGGAATATTTTATCGCCTGAGGAGGTAAGAAGAGTAATAAAGGATACCAGTCCCGATTTTGGTGTAGTAGGGCCAGAGGATCCTTTATTTGAAGGGATTGCCAACGTCTTCAGGGAAGAAGGAATTCCGGTAGTAGGGCCGGATAAGGAAGACGCAATGATAGAGAAATCTAAGGTATGGATGAGGCAATTAATGTGGAAATACGAAATTCCAGGCAGGCTTAGATTTAAAGCGTTTAATAACTTAGAAGAAGCCTCGAAATTTATTCTTGATTTTGGTGGCTCAATAGCTATAAAACCCTCGGAACAAGTAGGAGGTAAAGGCGTCAAAGTGGTCGCAGACCTTCAGGCTTATTTAAGCGAGGAAAAGAGAAACGCCTTAAGCAAAGGAGTAGACCGTATAGCGGGTTTAGTTAAGGACGATGTTAAACTTATTATTGAAGAGAAAGTTGACGGTCCAGAATATACACTCCATGTATTAACAGATGGATACTCGTATCTTCCTTTACCTTTAGCCCAAGATTATAAAAACGCCTATGAGGACGGCATAGGTCCTGAAACTGGAGGTATGGGATCGATATCTGGCCCAAGTTGGTCACTCCCATTTATAAATGAAGAGGAGTATTCAAAGTCGCTAGACATAGTAAGGCTTACTGCTGAGGCTATTAAGAAAGAAACTGGAAAAGACTACATAGGTATTTTATCTGGGCAGATGATGTTAACGGGTTTATGGGGTCCTACAATTATAGAGTATTATTCTAGATTGGGAGACCCAGAGGCCTCTGCTATAATACCTCGGCTAGAAGGCGATTTTGGCGAAATACTTGAAATGGTCGCTACTAGACATTTGAGTAAGGCTAAGATAAATGTAACGGAAAAGCCCTCAATTGTAAGGGCTGTAGCACCCCTCGGCTACCCTTTAGACAAAAAGATGGCGAGTGGCCACAAGATCTCCTTAGATTTGCCTAAAATGAGGGAAATAGGTTGCAAAGTATATTTTGGCTCGGTAGCTATAGAAGGTATGTCTCTAGTGACTAAAGGTTCGAGGGCATTAGAACTAGTGGTGATCGACGAGTTTAATAATGCTAGTAAAAGACTAGACCAATGTTTCTCAATGATCTCTTCCGATACTAAACTAATCTACAGGCATGATATCGGTAATAGTATAGATACACAAGTGGAGAAAGCTGAAATTGTAAGATACACTTATAAAGCTAGAGAGAGGGCCGGAATATTAGGCGTCTCTGCTGACTGGTCTCCAAATGGTGGTCTTTGGTGAGTGATTATACTAAAGCCGGTGTTGATTTAGATAAATTGAGGGGCTACCATTCATTTATCTCGTCTTATCTTTCTTCATCAGAATTACCAATAAAGATAGGGCATTATGCCGGTGCAATAAAGGTCGGGGATAAGTATATTGTAATGCATGTAGATGGTGTAGGGACTAAGACTTTACTAGCGTTAAAAACGGGGATAATAGAACCTACCGGGATAGATTGTGTGGCTATGAATGTAAATGATATAGCGTGTGTAGGGGCTAGACCATTAGCCCTAGTTGATTACTTAGCACTAGAAAAACCTATGGACGACGTGGTCGAAAAGGTAATGAAAGGTTTAAAAAAAGGTTCAGATGAGTCCAATGTAGTGGTTGTTGGCGGTGAGACAGCTATAATGCCCGGGGTGATTAGCGGTTATGATTTATCATGTTCAGTAGTCGGGATAGCAGATAAATTAAAGACCGGAAATGATGTGAAGCCTGGTGATGTGGTATTGGGGCTGGCGAGTAATGGGATCCATTCTAATGGTTACTCGTTGGTTAGAAAGCTTATTGATGAAGGGAAAATCAATTTAGATAAGTGGGCAGAGGAACTTTTAAGGCCTACTCGTATTTACTCTAACTCGTTATTATCGGTTTTTGAAAAGATAAAAGCTGCTGCACATATTACCGGAGGTTCATTTTCAAAACTCAAGAGGATAACAGCTTATCGAATTAACATTAGATTGCCCGAGCCTCCCGATATTTTTAAACTTATAGAAAATAGCGGAGTTTCTCACAAAGAGATGCACAGAGTTTTTAATATGGGTATAGGTATGGTTCTGTTTGTGGATAAAGAAAAAGAGGACGAAGTTATAAAGATTTTAAGTAAAACTGAAAAAGTGTTTGAATTAGGAAGAGTAGAGGAAGGAGAAGGAATAATGATAACTACATATAAGAATCAAGTTCTTAATTTTTAAAAAGTAACAGTAGTCCTTTTAAACTCTGGCGATAATAAAGGTGTCTAGTGACTATATATGAAACAGATGGATACAAAATCTTTAATTAATTATATAGCATTAAAAATACTAGGAGGTAGCGACTACATAATAGATGCTCTAGAGAAATATTTAGTGAAAGGAGAAGGCCCTGCATCAGTAGCTTATGAGTATCAAATATCAAAACATCAGCTTAGGGGTTATGCACAGAGGATTATAGAGAAGAGTGGCAGTGAGTCAAGAGCAAAGAAGATTATTCCGATTATTAAAGAAATATCAAAGGACATTAAACCGATAGTCAAGAAGGGCGAAGACGAATTATATACGTGTACGATTTGTGATATTTCTGTTCCTAAAGAAGATGCGGAGGAACATGTTAGAAAATACCACAAGGACATACTTACAGCTACGATAAAAACTATGACAGAAAGGTTAGAAGAATACAAGAAAGATAAGAACGCTGTAATACTTACTTCAGTAAGTTAAAAGTTTTTAATGAATTCAAACGCTTTTTATTAGATGTTTTTTAAAGGTTACTCTTTTAAGAGGGTAAGACTATTTTTTACTGAGAATATGAAAAAAGTTGTAAGTGTGAGACTTAGAGAAGATATTGTTTCAAAAATAGATAAGTATACAGAGGAACTAGGCTTAGACAGTCGAACCGACTTCTTAAGACAAGCCCTAGATTATTACGTCCATAGAAAGAAGGGCTAAAGGACTGCCTTAACATTCCCTTCATAAAGAATTCGTTTTTCTGATGATAACCATATCTTAAATACTAAATTTTCTTTGTAAAAACGGAAATGAAAATAGTCCTTGCATATTCAGGCGGGCTAGACACGACAGTGGCCATAAGGTGGTTAAAGGAAACCTTTAACGCTAACGTTATAACAGTCACCGTTGACGTAGGGCAAAAAGATAATTTTGATGATATAGAAAAGAGGGCATATATAGCTGGTGCCGAAAAACACTACACAATCGATGCAAAAAAAGAGTTTGCAGAGAAGTTTATAGCATACGCGGTGAAAATGAACGCTCTGTATGAAGATGTATATCCATTAGCTACAGCGTTAGCAAGACCGTTAATAGCCCAAAAAGTAGTCGAAATAGCTAGAAAAGAAAACGCTGATACTATAGCCCACGGGTCTACATCAAAAGGTAATGATCAAGTCAGGTTCGACCTAGCTGTTAAAGCTCTATACCCGGAGGCTAGGATCATAGCACCTGCTAGGATATGGAAGATGACTAGAGAGACTGAACTAGAATACGCAAAACAGAAGGGCATACCGGTTAAGTCAGAAAGTAGTAAATACAGTATCGATGAGAACTTATGGGGGAGGAGCATAGAAGGGGATATAATATCCGATCCGTCAGTAGAAGTCCCGGAGGACGCTTTTGAATGGACTAAAAGGAAAAGCACTGAAAAAATTAAACTTACTGTTGAGTTCGAAAGAGGTGTCCCCGTAGCGATAAATAACGAAAAAATGGAATTAGTGAAATTGATCCAGGTGTTAAATGAAGTAGCTGGGTCTAGAGGATTCGGAAGGGTAGAACACCTCGAGAACAGAGTTGTAGGGTTTAAATCCAGAGAAGTGTATGAAGCACCTGCAGCACTAGTCCTAATATATTCCCATAAAGATCTTGAAAAATCTACATATTCTCCGTTAGAACTTAGGTTCAAAAAGATAATTGACGCTCAGTGGTCTGACCTTGTTTATGAAGGTCTCTGGTATGAACCACTAAGGGAAACTCTTGAGTTAGCTGGAGATAACTTAAACAAATGGGTTTCAGGAGAGGTTCAGGTAGAAATAGAAGGTAGCGGAATGAGGATACTAGGTAGGAAACCCAAATATTCACCTTTCTCTGATAAAATTGCCAGTTATAACAAAGGCTGGTATCCTACGGATGAGATGGCGAAGGGGTTCATAGAGATATTCGGCATGCATTCGCTCCTAACTAGAGAGGTAAGAAGTGAGTGATATGTTATATCGTAAATGGGGATCAGAGAAAGATTACGTAGTAACTTACACTTCCTCTAACGAGAGTGACAGAGAGATATTTGAGGAAGTAAAAACGGTAATGAAGGCCCATGTAATTGAACTTTACCTATCTGGTTATATAAAAAAGGATGTGGCAAAGAAAATATTACAGGCAATAAATTCTTTTAGAGAGTACGTCGGGGACTATGAAGATGTCCATGAGGCACTTGAAGACTATATTATAAAGATGGTAGGTGAAGAAGGTGGATGGGTAGGCTTAGGTAGGAGTAGGAATGATCATGTCTCTACAGCTCTGAGGTTAAAAATGAGAGATGCGTTAGTGGACGTATTTGAGGCACTATATAATTTACGTTCCTCTTTATTGTCCAGAGCTGAAAAAAGCACAGATATACTCCTTCCCGTTTATACTCATTTCCAGCCTGCGCAACCTTCGTCCCTTGCCCATTACTTACTTTACGTAGATGAAGAATTGGACTCCGTCTGGGACCAGCTTTTCACGTCGTTAAAACTCGTGAATAGAAGCCCTTTAGGGAGCGGGGCGATCGTAGGTACTAATGTAAAACTCGATAGGAAAAGGGAAGCTGAATTATTAGGATTTGAAGGAGTAGTTTATAACACGATTTCAGCGACAGCGTCGAGGTTAGACTTGATTTCTGCAATCTCTTCATTAACTCTTATGATGTTAGTGTTCAGTAGGTTGTCTGAAGACCTTGTGCTCTTATCATCTTCCTTTATAGGTATTATAAGGCTTCCTGACACCCACGTAAGTACCAGCAGTCTAATGCCCCAAAAGAGGAATGCAGTTACTATGGAGGTCTTGAGGACTAAGGTAGGTGAATGTTTAGGTCATCTTATGTCTTTGATGACTATTTATAAAGCTTTACCATCAGGTTATAATTTGGACTTACAAGAACTTAACAAGCATTATTGGGAATGTGTAAAACATGTGATCCCGACTATTTATGTGGTAAAGGACGTATTAGAAAAAATGGAAGTTATAGGCAAGTTTGATGATAAAAGTATAACGGCAACTGACGTAGCTGAGGACTTAGCTCTTACCGGAATACCCTATAGAAAAGCTTATATGGAGGTTGCTAACAAGATTAAAGCGGGCACTTTTCAGTCAGAAATTTCATTTAAAACTTCTATAGAAAAAAAGGCAGTAATAGGCTCTCCAAACCCGGAACTAATTAAAGACGAGATAAGCTTTAAGAAAGACAAACTAGAAAGAAAATGGAATATATTTAAAGAATATAAATCACAATTTATAGATAAAATTTCGGAACTTAAGGTGATAGAAGATGGAATCCTACAGTGAAAGTACAGGCTTTCTATACCTAGAAGACGGGACGATAATTAGAGGAAGTGGGTTTGGGGCTAAGGGTATTAGAGCAGGAGAAATCGTGTTTACTACTGCAATGAACGGGTACCCAGATAGCCTGACCGATCCTTCTTACAGAGGCCAGATATTAGTTTTTACACATCCTCTTATAGGAAATTACGGTATTCCTGAGAAAAATACGGTAAACGGGATATTAACTAACTTTGAATCAGAAGTGATCCAGGTAGAGGGGGTAGTAGTAGCTGAACACACTGAACCATTTAAGTGGAATTCATCAATGACATTGGACACATGGTTAAAAAAGGAGGGGATACCGGGACTACAAGGAGTAGACACCAGAGCAATAGTGAAAAAAGTAAGGTCTTATGGAGTTATGATGGGAGTAATATCGTCTGGCATAGATTTTGGTGACATTGATGTGAAAAAATATTTAGAGAAAAGATATGATGAAATCGATTTTACACAATATACTTCTCCTAAAGCCCCAATTATACACCAAGGTAAATCAGAGGAAACAGTAGTCTTAGTGGATTGTGGTGTTAAACACGGTATATTATATCAACTATATCAGAGGGGTTTTACTATAGTCAGAGTACCGTGCTCTTATTCTGTTAATAAGATAATTGACTTTGACCCCAAGGGGATAGTGTTCGGGAACGGTCCGGGTAATCCAAACCTACTTGTAGGTTTATCTCAGAACTTCCGAGAAATAGTTGAATATAAACTCCCTATCTTGGGTATATGCTTAGGTCACCAGATCGCTACGATAGCATTGGGCGGTAAGGTGAAAAAGATGAAATTCGGACACAGAGCAGTAAATAAACCTGTTATTGACACTACTGACAATAAGTGTTATATCACCACCCATAACCACGGTTATGGTATTCTATCTAAAGAAGACCTACCACCTAACACTAAGATGTGGTTTTACAACCCGGATGACGGGACAGTAGAAGGGTGGGTTCACGAAAAACTGCCTATAATAACTACGCAGTTCCACCCTGAGGCAAGGCCAGGACCTTGGGACGTAACATGGGTTTTTGATAAATTTAAGAAGATGGTGGTTAAAAATGCGTGAGTCAATTAAAAAAGTCCTATTAGTTGGTTCAGGTCCAATTAAGATAGCTGAAGCTGCGGAATTTGATTACTCAGGGAGTCAAGCATTGAAAGCGTTGAAAGAAGAAGGGATTTCAACAATTTTAGTTAACTCTAACGTAGCCACAGTTCAGACTAGCTATAAGTTTGCTGATAAACTGTACTTACTTCCAGTGACCTGGTGGGCTGTAGAGAAGGTAATAGAGAGAGAAAGACCAGATGCTATAATGATAGGCTTTGGCGGTCAGACTGCCTTGAATGTGGGTATTGATTTATTCAAAAAAGGCGTACTCCAAAGATATGGTGTTAAAGTGTTAGGGACTCCCATTGACGGCATCGAGAAAGCGCTCAGCAGGGAGAAATTTAGGGAAACTATGATCGATGTAGGTATACCAGTACCTCCCAGTCTTTCAGCTAGAAACGAAGAAGAGGCATTAGAAAAGGCAAGACAGATAGGCTACCCAGTAATGGTCAGGGTAAGTTTTAATCTTGGTGGAAGAGGTTCTACAGTTGCGTGGAATGAAGAAGACCTAAAAAGGGATATAGGTAGGGCTCTGAGCCAAAGTTATATCCACGAGGTATTAATAGAGAAATACCTTTATCACTGGGTCGAATTGGAGTACGAAGTGATGAGGGATAAGCACGGTAACTCTGCTGTAATAGCATGCATTGAGAACCTAGATCCGATGGGCACTCACACGGGAGAGTCTACTGTAATAGCGCCATGCCAGACATTGGATAACAAAGAGTTCCAAGATATGAGGAGCATGTCTATTGATGTCGCTAGATCTATTAGTCTGATAGGTGAATGTAACGTCCAATTCGCTCTAGACCCTAAGGGTTATAACTATTACGTAATAGAGACAAACCCTAGGATGTCTAGATCGAGTGCACTTGCTAGTAAAGCTACGGGGTATCCTTTAGCTTACGTTTCGGCTAAATTGGCACTAGGTTATGACCTTTATGAGGTGTTAAACAAAGTCTCCGGTTCTACATGTGCTTGCTTTGAGCCGAGCCTTGACTATTTAGTCGTTAAGATCCCTAGATGGGACTTAGATAAGTTTGAAAATGTAGAGCAAAGCCTAGCCACTGAAATGAAGAGTGTAGGTGAAGTTATGAGCATTGGTAGGACATTTGAAGAGACGTTGCAAAAAGCCGTTAGAATGTTAGATATAGGTGAACCGGGTTTAGTCGGAGGGAAGATCTATGAATCTAGAATGAAAAAAGAAGAAGCCCTTGAGAGCCTTAAAAACAAAAGGCCTTATTGGTTCTTGTATGCAGCTAAAGCATTTAAAGAAGGGGCTACGATAGACGAGATATACGACGCTACTGGTGTTAGTAAGTTCTTTCTGAATAAAATTAAGAATGTAGTAGAGTTTTATGAGGAGCTAAAGAAAACTAAAAGGATTGATGAAAAGGCTCTGTTTAAAGCTAAGAAGTTAGGTTTCAGTGATTACCAGATAGCAAAGGCAATGAACATTAATGAGAGAGAGGTTAGGCTACTAAGGCAAAAGCTAGGGATAGAACCTAAAGTAAAGCAGATAGATACCTTGGCAGGAGAATGGCCTGCCGTAACAAACTATTTATATCTAACTTATAACGGGACGGAGGACGATATCGAATTTTCAGATACTGGCTCAAAACTCTTAATTATAGGGGCAGGGGGTTTTAGGATAGGCGTATCGGTAGAATTTGACTGGAGTGTAGTTTCTCTACTTGATTCGGCAAAGCAATATTTTGATGAAGTTACAATACTTAACTATAACCCAGAAACAGTTTCTACGGATTGGGACATAACTAGAAAGCTCTACTTTGACGAGATTAACGTTGAAAGGGTCTTAGACATTGTTAGGAAAGAGAAGTTTAATTATGTAGCTACGTTTACCGGAGGTCAAATAGGGAACAGTATTTCAAAGAAGCTAGAAGACGAGGGTGTAAGGCTTTTAGGCACTTCGGGTAAAAGCGTAGACAACGCGGAAGACAGAGAAAAATTCTCTAAATTATTAGACAAATTGGGAATAAAGCAGCCAGAATGGATTTCAGCTAAGTCAATAGAAGAAGTGAAGAAATTTGTGTCAAGAGTGGGCTACCCTGTTTTAGTTAGGCCGAGCTATGTGTTAAGCGGTTCAGCAATGAAGATAGTCCATGACGATAATGAGCTATTAGTATATCTCAGGAGAGCTGCCGAAATATCACCTGAACACCCTGCCGTAATTTCAAAGTATATAGAGAACGCCATAGAAGCTGAGATAGATGGTGCTTCTGACGGTAAGGGGGTGTATGGGATAGTGATGGAACATATAGAAGAAGCTGGAGTGCATAGCGGAGACGCTACTATCTCAATTCCGTATAGGAAGTTGAGCGAAAATGCCGTCGATAAAATGAAAAATGAAGTATATGCTATAATGCGTGAACTAGAGATAAAAGGGCCATTTAACGTTCAGTTCGTAGTAAAGGACGGCGAACCGTATATTATAGAACTAAACTTGAGAGCGAGTAGGTCTATGCCATTTAGCAGTAAGGTTGTTGGAAAGAATATCATAACACTAGCATTAGAAGGTATTTTAAAGGGATATAGTTTCGATGGGTTTAAAGAGTTGAAGCCAAGTGCTTGGGGAGTTAAGTCCGCACAGTTCTCATGGGCTCAGTTAAAAGGGTCGTATCCCTTCTTAGGCCCAGAAATGAGGAGCACTGGAGAAGCTGCGTCTTTAGGTGTGGATTTCTATGATGCTTTACTCAAGAGCTGGTTAGCTGTGACCCCAAATAAAGTCCCTTCAAGGGGTACAACAGCTCTAGTATACGGTAAAAGCAACAAGGAGTACTTGGCTTTAGCAGCTAAAAATTTGGATGAATACGGTGTAGTTACTTATACCCTGCAAGGTGCAGAGATTGAAGGAGTTGAAAGCGTTGGGATAAAAGAAGCAATAACGCTTATCAGGGATAGAAAAGTTGATATTGTAGTAACTGATGGATATCTTAAGAAGTTAGATTATGAGGTGAGGCGTATTGCCGTCGATTATAACGTACCCATAATTTTAAATGGTAGGTTAGGAGCAGAAATAACTAAATCTTTTTCTATTCAAGATAGGTTAACATTTAAAGAACTTAAGGAATATGGTGCGGGGATATGAGAGTAGCCTTAATAGTAGATATAATAAGGCAAGAGGAGAAGCTAATAGCAAAGGCATTAGACACCAAGCAAGTACCATATGACATTATTAATGTAGGCCAAGAACCAATACCATTCAATAAAGGACTAGGCAGGTATGATGTAGCTATAATTAGACCAGTTAGTATGTATAGAGCCCTTTATGCTTCGGCAGTATTTGAAGCAGCAGGAGTTCACACAATTAACTCAACTGATGCGATAAATATATGTGGCGATAAGATCCTAACATACTCCAGGCTTTACAGACACGGTATACCGATTCCAGACTCAATTATAGCAATGTCTCCAGATGCTACACTTAAGGCGTATGAGCAAAAAGGTTTCCCACTGATCGATAAGCCCCCAATAGGTAGCTGGGGTAGGCTAGTCTCATTAATCAGAGATAATTTTGAAGGGAAAACTATAGTAGAACATAGAGAACTAATGGGCAATTCAGCCTTAAAGGTACATATCGTCCAAGAGTATATTCAGTATAAAGGAAGGGATATAAGGTGTATAGTAATGGGTAAGACATTACTGGGGTGTTATGCTAGGAATATACCCCCGAACGAGTGGAGGGCTAATATTGCCTTGGGTGGATACCCATCTAAGATAGACGTCGACAGTAAATTGGAAGAAACGGTGTTGAAAGCAGTAGGTGTTGTAGGCGGAGAATTCGTATCTATAGATATACTTGAACACCCTTCTAAGGGTTATGTAGTCAATGAGCTTAATGATGTACCTGAATTTAAGGGGTTTATGGTAGCGACTAATATTAATGTCCCAGAAAGGCTAGTGGATTATGTTAAAGAGGCTTATTCTAAGTGAGCTAAGAATAAGTCGTGGTTTGTTTCCTCTAAAAGCCTCCTAAGAGAATCTATTTTCTGCCTCAGGTTTGGCACTAGGGCTTTCGGGTATTCAAGTTCCCATAGGATCTCATAAAGTTCCTCCATAACTGCATACGTCTCTTCAGCTTTATCTACTTCTCTCTTCCTTAGCAACTCCAGTACCCTTCTCCTTAATTCACCTATAGCATCAGCTATTCCTAAGACGTAGTAAACATCGGGGATCCCCAGCTCCTCACCAGTAGGTATTTTTTGACCGAAATATATTGAATAAACAACACTAGCCTCAGCTACTTCTTGAAACGCTGTACCTACATCACCATATAAAAGCTCAGGAAAATTATTAACAACTTCTTGTAATTCTTTTAGTTTTTGTATAGCCTGTTGGTACTTTTTACTAGCTTCTTCCTCCTTCATTTTATGTGACAGTGATATCGTTTCACCAGCATACCTTATTACTTCTCTAGATAATAATAGTAATTTTTCTCTACTGTCAAACCTCTCTTGTAACCTCGGTGTTATCTTTTCGACATATTCCTTTATTTGTATCGTAATATCCATTTCATGACTCAAGTGGATTAATTAATAAATAAAGCAATCGCATAATTATACTGTTTTTGGACAAAAAATACTTATACTCTTTATACTTTTTTAAAAGCTATGAGACAGATACGTAAAGTCTCTGTGATTGGTGCAGGAGTAATAGGAGCAGGATGGAGTACTCTCTTGGCTGTAAAAGGCTACGAGAACTATTTCTATACCGAGAAGAAAGAAACCTTAGATAAAGGGTTAGCTAAAATAAAAGGTTATTTGAATGTATTGCATGAGAATAAATTAGTAGAGAAAGAACCGGATTATTATATGAAGTTTATCCATCCTACAACTAGTTTCGATGAAGCTATCAAGGACACAGACCTAGTTTTAGAGGCTGTAATAGAAGAATATGACGTTAAAAAGAAGCTTTTTAAAGAACTAGACGAGAAATTGGACAAAGAGGTAATACTGGGTAGTAGTACTTCAGGCTTATTGATGACGGAAATACAGAAGGCAATGCCAAGGCATCCTGAGAGGGGAGTGATCATACACCCATGGAACCCCCCTCACTTATTACCTCTAGTTGAAATAGTTCCCGGAGAAAAGACATCAAAGGAAGTATTAGACTCCTCGAAGGAGTTTATGGAAAACAAACTAGAGAGAGTAGTTGTGGTTCTGAAAAAGGAAGTCCCAGGTTTCTTGGGTAATAGGCTTGCGTTTGCTCTATTTAGAGAAGCTGTTTACTTGGTCGATGAAGGGATAGCCACCGTAGAAGATATCGATAAAGTAATGACCGCCGCAATAGGTCTCAGGTGGGCTTTTATGGGTCCGTTCTTAACTTACCACCTCGGTGGAGGAGAAGGAGGATTAGAATACTTCTTTAGTAGAGGCTTTGGATATGGTGCTAACGAATGGATGTATACTTTAGCTAAATACGATAAATTCCCGTACACTGGAGTGGTGAGATCTGTGCAGCAGATGAAAGAATACGAATTCCTAAAGGGCAAGTCGTTCCAGGAAATTTCAAAGTGGAGAGATGAGAAACTCATATCTCTAATAAAGCTGCTTAGGGGTAAAGTGTGATAAAATAGGATAAAATAGAAAGGATAAAAAACAATATATCATCTACTCTATTATTTTTATTTGGTTCTATTCTTCTCTAAATTCTAATATTCCTAAATTCTCTAGTAGCCCCGAATCAGTCACATCAAATAATACTGCGTCTTCTTTAGAGGTATTTACGTGATAATGAACCATATTAGCCGGTACTACAAATACATCTCCCTCTTCCCATTCTAGCTTCTTACCGTCCACTATACTGTAGCCTTTACCTTTAACTACTAAGTAGACTGATGCCATATTATGGGAGTGCGGTTTAGTCTGCATTCCAGCTTTAATGTACTGGAAGCCTGGCATCATAGTTGGTGTTAACCCTCTAGATCTACCTGTTGATGGTGAATAGAACATTACCTTTGCTACTCCTTTCTCTATAGGATTATCCTCAGCTAATACCCTAAGAAGTTTTATTACTTGTTGGAACTTTATTACCTTTGGCTTTACAGTCTCTGGGGGTGTAGTATGTTCCATAAAAGCTACTACTTTGAGGTCTTCGCTTTCGTTTTCAATTTGATTTATTATTTGCCTAATTTGTTCTCTCCTATCTACAATATCCCCTTGTTTGTCGGTTCTTTGAAGGACTTTAGACATATGTTTATATTGTTTAAAAAGTTTAAAAAGGTGCATGAAAGTGGCTAAATGTTACGTTGAGATTGAAGGGAGAAAATGTGTAGAAATATGCGGCAGAGTAGTTTGTGATGAAGAGACCGTAAATGACTATATACCTTTATGCGAAAAATGTAATAAAGGAGATAAGAAAAGCTGTATCGAACTCTACAGTAGGTTCGGGTGTTGGAGTATTACGGGTTGGTGGATATAAGAATAGAAAGCAATGACGCTACTATTCCGGCTATGAACATCAAGATCGCTGTCCCTATTTTTTCTTTTAGGTCACCTTCGTATAGTATACCTAGACCTGAAAGGATAACCGCTGAGATCAGTACTGTTAACATAATACTTCGTGTACTCAAATATACTATAAGGCTGACTAGACCGAAAAAAGGGGAGAGAGAGTGGGACAGTGTAGTTAAGATTATAGATATTTTAAACGAGTAGTCATAGATAGTGCCTTTTAATTTTCTCATCATTTGTAGTTCTAGTTGTCTTAATTCTTCTCTTTTCTCTTTGACCTCAACCACCATCGTATTCCACATCGAAGATATAGTTACACCTATAATCCCAGATACGACTACTGAAACTATTTTAGGGGTGCTTTCTCTAGCCAAGACGGATGTTAGCAGTACACTGATAGCTACCAAGATCCCGTCAAAGGCACCGAGAATTATATAACGCCTAATTAGGTGCTTGTCGTTCCTCAAAGATACTCTGAACGCTTCCCACAGCTTATTGGACACACTCTATTGATGAACGAACTTATATATTAGGCTTAAACAAACATTACCGATGGGAAATAGCATATACCTCGTGTTGGCCTTGATAGTCATAATATTGACAGCTATAGGAGTTTACGTGACTAATAGCTCATATAAGACGGTGATATACTCACAAAACCTGGGAGGAACTCCTTTACCTAATGGGGAATATAAGTTAGTAGTCAAAATCCTCGTTAACTACGGTCCTTTCGGGGGCGGCTCAAGACCCCTAGGTTCTGCTGATATATGGCTGTACTATAATGGAAAATTCCTAAACCAGACTTTGACAAATAGTAGCGGTGTCGCGGTGTTTTACGTTAAGCCTGGCGGATACACTTTATTATTCACGGTATTTCACATTACTAAAAATATAAATGTAAACGGCAACACAGAGGTTGTATTGGATTATGCGTACTTAAAGTCGTGATGAACGCGGAGTACGCCTGAAAAGTGATGTTGTGGTCCTCGCCTGATTCACAGTTAGATTTTATTTTTCTCTAGGATCTACAACTTATGATGAGTGTAAAAATAGATGTTGTGAGAGTAGAAATACCTGAAGGTACTAACGTTATTGTAGGGCAATCTCATTTTATTAAGACTGTTGAAGACTTGTATGAGACATTGGCATCTTCAAGCCCGACATTAAAATTCGGGATAGCCTTCTGTGAAGCTAGTGGCAAAAGGCTTATTAGATGGGACGGAAATGATGAGGAGTTAATTAAAAAAGCCCAAGAGACTGCTATGAAAATAGCAGCAGGGCATACTTTTGTAATTTATTTAAAGAACGGTTATCCAATAAATGTCCTAAACAGAATAAAAAACGTGGAAGAAGTCGTAAGGATTTTTGCTGCTACCGCTAATCCCCTACAAGTCCTAGTTGCTGAGACAGACCAAGGAAGAGGAGTTATAGGCGTAGTAGACGGATATACGCCTTTAGGGATCGAGAGCGAAATTGATATAAAAGAGAGGAAGGAGCTCCTCAGGAAGTTCGGCTATAAGAGATAACGCATTAGATAGTAGTTTATCGGAGACGTTAACTTCGCCTTTGCAATACTTTATTAGAGAAGCAGAGATCAAGATAAGCGATTGTAAATATTTCTTTTTTTGTATGTCTTCCTCAACTTTCCATTTCTTCTCTAATTCTTCATGTGCTTCCCAAAACCTAAAGTTAAAAAAGAGCTCTTCAAAGCTACACCTCTCGCAGTTTGTGAAAAGCGGTTTACCTAAAAGCCTTACCACTTTGTCTTCGTCGTCTTCATCAAAAAAGTCTATTTCAACATATTTACATACTCTAATATCTATTAGTTTTACCCCCTTTTGTCTCAGTACCGCCTTAATACTATCTAAATCAGATGAAATTCCTTCCTTCTTGTAATAGTATATTTTTCTTATCATGTTCTGTATTCTAAAAGAAATGTATTTATAAGGATTGCGTATTATATAATAACTTAATGGCGAAGGAAGGTACGTTGTATAAGATAGAAGGGAACAGAGTGAGGTGCCTAGCTTGTGCTAGGAGATGTTTTATAGGAGAGGGGCAGAGAGGGTTCTGTGGGATTAGGAGTGTTAAAGACGGTAAACTTTACTTAGACGTTTACGGTAAAGTGGCAGCTGCCCATATAGACCCCATTGAGAAGAAGCCTTTAGTCCACTTCTATCCCGGTTCCAAGGTATTCTCTTTCTCTACTTTTGGATGCAACTGGATGTGTATGTATTGCCAAAACTTTGATATCAGTCAGAGGAGAAGAGCTGAAGGCGAGGAACTCTCTCCTCAAGAGTTGGTTGACTTAGCAAGGGCTTATGAAGCTGAAGGTATTACCTACACATATAATGAGCCTGCTATATTTGCTGAGTTTGCACATGACACTGGGGTAATAGCCAGGAAATACGGGCTCTTTAACACTATGGTAAGTAATGGGTATTGGACAGATGAACTAGTAGATTATGTAAGGGATTTTCTTAATGCTGTTACTATTGATTTTAAAGGCAACGGAGAAGAGAAATTTATGAGAAGATATACTGGTGCCTCAGGACCGGAACCTATAATAGAGACTATCAGGCAACTAAAATCTTATGGTATTCACGTAGAAATAACAGACCTCATAATTCCTAAAATCGGTGATGATCTTGATGCTGCTAAGAAACTACTCAATACTTTGATCGATGTTGTGGGGCCCGACGTCCCTATTCATTTCCTCAGATTTCACCCAGATTACAAGTTAGACTATATACCGTGGACGCCAGTTGAGACACTAGAGAGGCATTATAAATTAGCGAGGGAGATAGGGTTCCGTTTTGTGTATATAGGAAATGTACCCGGTCATCCCTATGAAAATACGTATTGCCCTAACTGTGGAAAGATGGTAATACGTAGGGACGGTTTCAGGATATTAGAGTGGCACCTGACCGAAGACATGAGGTGCTCTTACTGCGGTTATAAATTACCAATAGAGGGAAAGCTATCTAAACATGCTTTTGAGGAAAGGTTTGAACCAGTATTTATATAACTTTTTTATGTCCATCTCTATATAGATTATGATGGACACAGTCCAGTTAAAGAAGGAACCTCCATTAGGTTGGATATACCTTAACAGACCGGATAAACGTAACGCTATAAATGACCAACTAATTAAAGACTTGAGACAAGCTGTGGACGACTTAGTCCTTGACGACCAAATAAAAGTAATAGTGATAACTGGGAATGGGAAAGCCTTCTGTGCTGGTGCAGACATCACTCAATTCAAATCGTTAAACGGTCTAACGGCTTGGGAATTTGCAAGAAAAGGTAGGGAATTAATGGATTATATAGAGAATATTCCGAAGCCCACTATAGCTATGATTAACGGCTATGCTCTGGGAGGTGGGTTAGAGCTAGCTATGGCATGTGACATAAGGATAGCAGCTGAGGAATCGCAGTTAGGGCTTCCTGAGATAACCCTAGGGATATACCCAGGTTTCGGGGGCACTCAGCGACTTATTAGGCTTATAGGGAAAGGAAAAGCTATGGAGATGATGATGACTGGTGATATGATCCCAGCTAAAGAGGCTGAAAGGATAGGCCTTGTCAATAAAGTAGTACCCTTGGTTGACCTCGAGAAGGAGACGAGGAGTTTAGCTATGAAAATTGCCGATAAGTCTCCCGTAGCACTAAGGATAATTAAGTTACTTGTAAACCAAGGCCTAGATATCCCCATTTTAGCCGGGCTCAACATGGAGAGTTTAGGCTGGGGAGTAGTATTTAGTAGTGAAGAAGCTAAGCGAGGAATAGATGCATTCTTTGAAAGGAAAAAGTCCTAGCTTCAAAGGTAAATAGTTTCTTTCAATTTTTTATCTGAGTAAGGTAAAAGACGAATTAATAAATTCAATAGATGGTATTTTTATCTAAATTCTCTCCAATCCTTATTTAAAGTTCTTTGAAAAAGACTTTTAAATCCTATTCCCCTAATATTACCTATGGATAAGGACAAAAAACCTCTTTATTATGCTTTCTTAGGCGTCATACCTTATGCCGGGAGTAGTATAGCTTCTTTCTCTATTTCCGAATACCTTAAAGATTTCGTTGAAACCCTAAGATATATACCTTTCACCGTAGGCTTATCTTTACTCTCTACTTTTCTTATTTCTTATTATTATTTTAGAAATTTTCTCCTTGAGATCATAGCTATAGTAAGCGTCGCTCCACTAATTATCGCTTATTTTAACACTAGAAAATTTGAAGCTTTACAAGTGAATGTTAATGAGTATTACATAGAAATCATATTTAAAGTACCAGTCAAAACACTAGATTTTGAAAGTCCCACAGAACTTTTTGACTACGTATATAGCAAAGCACTAAAGCGATTAAAACCTCCCTATTTACTAAAATTAAAAGCTTTGAATAATTGCGGTAATTTAAGGGTTACAGTAAAAGAAGAGGAAGGATATATAATCTTAAGAAAAAGATGTGGGGATACTAGTGTAGAAGTGAAAATATATAAGGATAAGAATGCAGATTTAAAGGTAACTATGAGCTATTAAATTAAAGTTTAACTATTTTCATTCTACCTATAATCATATAATTTAAATTTGTCTCATTATCACAATATTTTATAGATTTAAAATGTTAGCTATTATTTGTAATAAATTTTTTAATTCGAAGACCGAATGTTATTTTAAGATGTCAATTACCTTTTCGAGGAAATTAAATGATTACGTTAAACTCGCTAAACCTAGAGTAATAAGCCTACTTGACATGGCTGCACTCACAGGGTTTGTATTGGGCCTTACTAAAGTGACAGATATAATGTCATGGGTTTACGTTATTCCAGTTTTGATTGGAGGGAGTCTAGCCGCCGGGGGTGGTATGATAATCAATGGTGGGTTAGAGATAGAAAAAGATAAGCTTATGCAAAGGACTTCATGGAGACCTACTGTAAAAGGTGAAGTGAGCAAAAAAGAAGCTTATATGGTCGGGATATTCTTAGCCATTACGGGAACTGCAATAGGGCTGTTAGATAATCTGCTTACATCTCTATTTATTGCCTTAGGATTTTTAGTATATGTGCTAGTTTATTCTATATGGCTTAAGCCCAGGACGTGGTGGAATATAGTCATCGGAGGTCTGGCAGGTAGTGCTGCAGCATGGGCTGGTTATGCAGCATCGTCAAATGCATTTGATATAGAATCGCTTATGTTAGGGCTTTTAGTTTTTATGTGGACACCAGGTCACTTCTGGTCTTTGGCACTAAGATTTAGGGATGATTATGCTAAAGCCGAAATACCTATGTTGCCGGTTTTGGTAGACGAGAAAACTTCTGCAAAGGCTATTGCAATATCAAACATCTTAATGATACCCTTTGCCTTATACCTATCTGTTTATTTAGGGATCGTGTATAGTATAATAACAGCCATATTCTCGTCTATTCTTCTATACTATAACTTTAAATTATTGAAGAATCCAACAAAAGACGAGGCGTGGAGGTCCTTTAAGTTTTCATCGCCTTATCTTGCTATAATTCTCATGGTAGCTATAATACTAAAAATAATATGAAAAAAGAAAAAAGAAGAAAAATGTTAATATATTATTTTAGGTTATTAGAACTCCTTCTAATTCATACCAATTTTGCTACAGTAGAGTAAAGAGATTATAAAACGTTTTAAATGAAATTCCTTTTTAAGAGGATAAGGTCCGAGAATGCACCATAGGCTGCATTAATAGGCCCAGCTCCGGGCCCCCTAATTATGGTGGTTTGAATATCAGTCATAATCTCTAAAGCATTTTCGACCCCATCTATGTGGTATAAAGGGTCTTCAGGAGTAAGCACCTTTGGTGACACTTCGATCTCGTTTTCATCTGCATAAGCAATTAGCTTGACTTTCTTATGTCCGTCATATGCCCCTTTTATGCCTTGTATCCCTGTAAACTTTATATCTCTTATGGTAACACTCTTCTTCATCGCAAAATTAACCAAGATGGTTAACTTCGCGGCAGCATCAAAACCGTTTATATCTAAGGTAGGGTCTTCTTCAGCATACCCTAATCTCTGAGCTTCTTTTAATGCCGATTCGAAAGGTTGCCCATTATACATCATTGTAAGGATAAAATTAGTGGTGCCGTTAAGGATCCCCCGTATCCTTTTCACCTCGGAGCCCGGAAGTATCCTCAGTAAGTTTATTGAAGGTGTACCGCTCATGACAGTTCCTTGGAACCCAAGCCTACCTTTCCCAACTAGTCCCATTATTTCATTAAACGCGAGCGCAAGAGGAGCTTTATTCGTAGTAATTACACTAGTCCCATCCTTCAGTGCTAATTTGTAAAGGCTTAAAGACGGATTACCGTCCTTATAATTTGCTGACATTGTATCGACTACTATATCGGGTTTTATTTTCTCGTATGCTGTAAAAACATCTCCCTCGATGTCCACGGTGAACTGGTCTTTATACCCTACCATAATTCCCTTTCTATTTACAATTCCGCCTATTTCTATGTCCTTAAGCTCCTCCAACTTACCTTTCTTTTCAAAGATTAATTTTACAAAAGCCTTACCTACATTACCATATCCTGCTACCAAGACTTTCATAAAATCGACACCTCCTTATTCCACTTACCATTTGCATATTTAACTAGTAGTTCTGCCACTCTCTTAGTCGCCTCTTTTACCAGATCGTTATTAACACCTAAAACTCCAGCCCCGATAATAAGTACGTCTTTAGTAGTCTCGATCACATTGGTGAGTTGGGAGTCCCTATGCGGATATATGTGCATTACAATCCCCTCACTATCTACTAATATCGGGATATTAGGTGCGACCTTTTCCGGTTCTTTCTTACCTATACCGTAAAAATTTTCAGTTCCGTTACTTAACCTCAGGGTTATAGGATACTTGAACCTAGATTCGTCATATATACCTATAGGAACTAATGTATCTGCACTTACTAAATTCCCTATATCTACTACATTATTAATACGGGGTAATTTACCGTTTCTCGATATCCTCCTCCTGAGGGCCTCTCCGCTTGGTCTCGTCTTCGTAGGGTCTATATTTATTTTCCAATAGAAATCTCTGTATGCCCTAACTACTGGGTCCTCCTTCAGTGACTCTGGGTTAATATGTTTATATTTCTCCTCTATTCTTTTCATCTCTTCTTCAAGTTCACCTTCAGTTGGTCTAACCACTATACTCGTGACTTCAGTATAAGAAATAAAGACGCCTAATTTTCTCGCGTCTTCGCTAACTACTATCTTAGGCATGCGAGTTATTTTGCACGTCTGACACTATTAACTTTACTTTGCTCACACCTTTGATGGACGCTAACTTATTTACTAAGTCTACAAGTTCCGACTTCATACCTTTTACTGCGACTGCCTCAACGCACTTCTCGTCCCTGTGGACGTGTAAGACAGATATTATTTTATTCTCGTACTCATGTTGCACTGAGGTAACCTTAGCCGTACTTTCGTTATCATAGACGATGTTAATAATGCCAATAACATATGTTTCATCCCTCTCGTTTTCGTCAAGGAAGTCTCTTAAAGCGGTTTGCATAATTTTACTCCTATCGCTAACACCACTAGTCTGCATATACTTTTCGAGTCTATCGTAAAGTTCTTTTGGGATAGATACGCTAATCTTTTCCACATTCATTAATTTATACTCTTTTAGCGTGGTTAAAAGTATGAACTCGTTATTGGACTACGCCCAACAATTAGGTGCCACCTTTGCGGACATAAGGCGTATAAGGGTGAAAGAATTATCGCTCTTAGTAACGGAAGATAGAGAGATCGTCTCTACGAACGGTGTAGATGACGGGTATTCTTTAAGAGTTCTCTATAAGGGTAACTGGGGGTACTTTTCATCTAGTAAAGAGCTAACGAGGGACGACGTTAAGGACGCAGTAGATAGTGCTGTAGGGGACGAAAAGGTGAATATAGTATACTTACCCCCTAAACACGACAAGGTTGAAATCAAGCCAAAAGTGGAGCTAAATAAAAGCGTTGAAGAGAAGATGAACGACCTCAAGAAGTTGAGGGAGAAGCTAATAGGTCTTGATAACAGAATTAAGAGTGTTTCAATAAGGTATCACGAAAGTGAGGTAAGAAGGGAGTACCAGAGTACAGATGAAAGGGATATATCTATGAACTATACAATTGCTGGGCTTTCCATAGTAATTACTGCAAGAGAAGGAGATAGCTTAGCTTCTGCTACGTTTTCTAGGTACACTTACATGGGTTATCCTATTGAAGTGATAGGAGAGGAAAATATACTAGAGACGTTAAAGAGAAGGATAGAGAACCAGTTCATAGGTGAAAGTGTTAAGGCAGATAGTTATGAAGTAGTCCTTGCACCTGATGTAGTAGGTGTATTTGCACATGAAGCTGTAGGACATTTAGCTGAAGCAGATTTAGCAATAAACGGGATTTTACACCCCTTAAGGGGAAAAACTATAGCCCCGGAGTTTGTGAACATCATTGATTCTCCAGTTCAAAACTACGCGTCTGCAATAGGTGTTGTAACTTATGATGATGAAGGGGTTGAAGGGAGGGACGTATATATAATTAAGAACGGAGTTGTAAACGAGTATTTAACCGATAGATTTTACTCAGCATATTTGGGTCAAAAGCCTACGGGTAATGCGAGGGCTGAGGACTTCAGGAACCCGGTAATTGTTAGGATGAGAAATACATTCATAGCGCCCGGTGAACACTCATATGAAGAAATGATAAGGGATACAAGGAACGGGCTTTTACTGGTTTCACCACACGGAGGTCAAACGAGTCCTGATGGTACTTTTCAGTTCGGTATCCAAGAAGGATATGTGATAAGGAACGGGGAAATAGTTAGACCTACTAAGCTGGTCGGGATATCAGGGTACACATTGGAGACCCTAAAGAACATAACAGCTATCTCTAATAAGTTAGATTTTTGGTCGGGGTTCTGTGGTAAAGAGGGGCAATCTGTCCCAGTAGGGACAGGAGGAGCTTATGTAAAAGTAGAGAAGATGAAGGTGGGTGGTGTAGTTGGTTGATGAGTATACGTTAATCCAGAGAGCGAAAGACTTGGGATACGAAGCGGAGATATATAGTGTAAAGTCTAAAAATTTCCAAGTTAAGAGAGGGGAACAGTTCTATTCTTTCAACCTCGTCGACCAGGGCTATGGGCTACGAGTTATCAAAGACGGTAGGGTAGGTTTTGCTTATTCTACCGTCCTCGATGAAGGTATACTTAATTTAGCTATAGAAAGTTCTAAAGCTTCTAAAGAGGACAAATTCAACGTCCTCCCTTCACCTGAAAAGGTAAATAGAATTAACCTTAAGTTCTTTGAGCTTAACGAAGTTAGAGAAAAGGTCAAGGAATATGAAGGAGTATTGGGAGAAATCAGAGGTTTTGCAAATGTAATTGCAGAATATTATGAGTTTACAGTGTCTGAAGTTAAGGTAATAAGCACAGAGGGTGTTGACGTTAATGAACAGAGGAGTCTAGGTAGTGTTTCGGTAGTATTTAATTTTAAGCGTGACGACTTCATAACACCTGAATTTTATGAGGGTATTACCGTCAGGGATTTATCTAAATTAGACCCCCAGAAAATAGTAGATGAAGCAAGAAAGAAAGGGGAGATCTTTAAGAAAAGGACGGTGTTGGACAAGAAAGTTAAAGAAGCAGTCTTTACTCCTAAAGCTATTTCCTCTCTACTGTCTCCACTTTTATCTTATGCGGTGTCTTTAGAGAACGTATATAGGGGTAAGAGCACGTTAAAAGAAGGTGAAATTTTAAGTGAGAAATTAAATATTATAGATAATCCTAATATAAACTGGGCTCCGTATAGCAGGTCTTTTGACGGCGAGGGCTTACCCTCTAAAGAGACGAGAATAGTGAGTGATGGTAAAGTAACGACATTTCTATCTAATACATACTGGGCAAATAGGGCTGGAAAAGCTAATACACATTCATCTTCTAGGTTTTATTCTTCATTACCGGTAATCTCTTCATCAATACTCGACATTGATATAGCCCCTGACGCTGAAGAGGATACGGTAGTCATAGACCAAGTTCAGGGAGTTCATACAAGCAATTTCGATACTGGTGAGTTCTCAGTAGTAGGTTCTGTAGCTTGGTATAATCAGGTCGCAATTAGAGAAGTCGTAATTACTGGCACTTTAAAGGATATGTTAAAGGGAATTATCGGGGGAATAGGTAAAGATAAGGAGGTAAAGGGAAACGTGTATACCCGCTCCCTAAAGGTAGGTAATATTAATATAGCGTGAGTTTTTTAAATGGATTCTAAGAAATAGAAAGTGATCATGTATGTTTAAAAAAATTCTCGTAGCATATGATGGTTCGGATCACGCGATCAGAGCACTGGATGTCGCAATAGACCTTGCAAGCAAGTACGGTGCTAAACTCGATGTAGTAGAAGTAGTCGATACAGCTGCACTACTAGGAATGGGTGTGGCACCGATCCCTGGTGAAGTCATCCAACAGGTCTACAATAAGGCTAAGACTGACGTAGAAAACGCTAAGGCTAAAGCCCAGCAAAACGGTGTAAAAGAAGTCGAGGCTGTAGTACTAGAAGGAGATCCAGCTACTGCAATCCTTGAATACGCTTCAAAGAACGGAAGCGACCTAATCGTCACTGGTAGCAGGGGGTTGTCTACTTTTAAGAGGATAATCTTAGGTAGTGTGTCGACTAAGATAGTAGAAGACGCGAAGACGCCAGTTTTAGTAGTCAAATAACACCGTAAAAAGTAAAAAGTTAAAAAAGAAAACACTTTCTTATATCGTTATTTTCTTTACAGCTATACCTCCTCTACTCTAAGTACTTCTTCTACTTCAAATATACCGCAATCCGTCACGAGCCTACCCATAAAGTCTACAAAAAGTGCTTTACATTGCTTCTCCCATTCTCTACCTATTATCTTTATTACCTTATCTCTAATTGATAGATAGCGGTTGAGCTGGTCTATTACTTTTTGTTCGTCTAAAGAAAGATACTCGTTAATTTTTTCTATTACCTCATTTAGTACTTGTTCATTATCTATGTATTTTCCTAATTCCTTCTTTATAGAAGTTGCTTTTATACCCTGAGGAAACGTGTCCACATTAGTGTCGATACCTGCCCCTATAAAAGCGGTCCCACTATTACCCTCAACTATAGCTTCTATTAGTATTCCGCTTACTTTACCGTTTTTTGACACTATATCGTTAGGCCACCTGATCATTGTATCTATGTACTTACTTAATACGTCTCTGATAGCAAGGGAAACACTTAACGTAGTAAATGGAACCTTCTCAGGGTTAAACCCCTTTATTACATAGGTAAACCATAGTCCCCCCTTTGGTGAATACCACTCTCTCCTATACCTACCCCTAGCCCTAGTCTGCTCATCAGCTACTATAACAAATTTATCTGCATTAACCATATTATAGATGGCTTCAGCTAGGTCTTGAGTCGATGTAATGCTGGGGAACTTAAAGATTAACATACTTATATACATCCTCCAGTTTCTTTATAACCGAAAAAGCTGACGCTTTTCTTGCTCTATTCATGATAGCAAACCCTATTCCCCTTTCTGGGAAACCTATCATAATGCCTATATCTACGTTAAGTTTATCTAATTCTCTGAAGGCATCGAACAGATTTCTTGCAACCTCATACAAATTTTCATCACTTCCTAGTACGAGTGTAGGGTACTCTTTGAATTTTTCTGAAATTTCTTTACTTATTAAAAGTGCAACTTTGTATTTCTGGCTTATAACTTTCACTACTTGTTCAAAAATTTCTCTATTTTCAACAAGTACTAGCTTGGTAGAAGGTGCGTAATGCTTGTATTTCATCCCTGGTGCTAGTGCTATTTCAGCTTCTTTCTTTCCCTCAGCAAATTCCGGGACTATTAGGTCGGGGAAGAACTTTTTTAATTCCTCTACTGTAAACGGTCCAGGCCTAAGGAGCACTGGCGGGTTTATAGATACGTTAATTATTGTTGACTCTACACCAAAAAACGTATGTCCTCCATCTATTATTACGTCAACTCTCCCGTTCATATCCGCTATCACGTCCTCTGGTTTAGTAGGGCTAGGCTTTGTGGCTAAATTGGCACTAGGTGCGGCTATCGGTACCCCGCTTTCTCTAATTAGTTGTAGTGCTATTGGATGAGCAGGCATTCTCACGGCTACTGTGTCTAGGTTCGCTGTAACTTCTTTCGGGACTTTAGGTGTTTTTTTCAAGACGAACGTGAGCGGGCCTGGCCAAACTGTCTGGGCTAGCTCTAATACGTTATCCGGGATCTCTGAGGCTACTTCATATAATTGTTCTATATCGGAAATATGGACGATTAGAGGGTTATCTACCGGTCTGTTTTTAGCTTGGAATATCTTGAGGCAAGCAGTTCCGTCGTAAGCGTTAGCACCCAGACCGTAGACTGTTTCAGTGGGAAATGCTACCGTCCCCCCTTTTTTTATAACTTCAGCCGCTTGCCTAATCTTGTCCATCTCAGGGTTTAAAGGGTCGATTTTGAGGATTAACGTCATATGTTTTTAAAAGATTAAGAGTAAAATAAAAAAGTGGTGATGAGGAACCAACGAGAAGCTATTGGTGGCTGGGGCGCTCTATGCTGAGTATAATGAACGGTGATTTATGAGGTGATCACGGAGCGGTGAAGAAGGGCTTTAAAGAAGCCCAATAATGTTTAAAAAATTGAAAAAAGATAAGCTAAACAAAAATATCAATATATATACTTTTGCACTTGCGATATTAACTAAAGGTTTTAAGACACGGATGAGATAATCGACATGGTATGTCAGACCAGTTATTACTAACCGGAAATGTCCAAGAGGCAGCTAAAAAAGCTGTTCAGTGGCTTATAAATAGACGACCTATAAAGGAGTTGAGGGATTGGGGTTTAGCGTTCTCCCTATGGCCCCCTCACTTAACCACGAGCTGTTGCGGTACTGAATTCGGTGCTTTTGCAGCGGGTAGGTTTGATTCTGAGAGGTTCGGAGTTTTACCTTTCTCGTCAGCTAGGCAGACAAACCTACTAGTCATAGAAGGCACCTTGACGAGGAAGATGGCTAGAGCCGCTAAGATAGTCTATGACCAAATGCCTGAACCTAAGTTTGTTATTGCTATGGGTGCTTGTTCATTAGAAGGGGGGATATTCTGGAACTCGTATAATACCGTATTACCCTCAGAGATCGGGATACCCGTAGATATATATGCGCCAGGGTGCCCTACAAGACCAGAAGCTTTAGCTAGAGCTATAATACAGCTCCAGAAGAGGATCAGAGAAGGAGATAAAAGGGTTCAAAACGGTAAAAAGATCGTTAGGACAGAAACCAAGAAAAGCACAGATGAAAGTTTGCCTTTAGGCCAAGGAGCTAAGAAAAATGAGGAGAAACCTATTGTACAGTGAATAATGTAAATGCGTAATCCACATCAACCAATTTTGCCTTAATAATGTGTTTGTGATCTATTCTGAATTTAGTCGGTATTCGATCTATTTCTATACCATAATACGATTTCAAATAAGTCGTGATTTGCATTATTAGATCTTCCCTATTAGTGCTGACTATAGGTATATCATACAATATTAAAACTTTCTCTAATTTTTCTGATTTTATACCTGTGAAAATTAATGAAGTAGTAATATACTGACTGTGTTTTTTTGCGTTAATTGTTAGTACTATACTGTCCATATCATATAATGATGTTAAACCGCCATCCCCTTCTTTTACTTCCACATCATATCTGTAACCAGTCACAATTTTCTTCCTTAACTTTTCAGATAGTAATATAAGTTTTCTAAGTTTAATCTTATCCTGATTGTATGAAGTAAATACTGGAACTTCCTCTGCTAGATAGGGAATAAACTCTGAAGTAAGCGTGATATATCTAACTTCTGGAGAGATAATTGAAGATACATCTACGTTTTGGAGTTGCATATGAGTATTTTATCTTCATACCTTATCATTTTTTCATTTAGATATGCTTTAATTAGTTTAAAATTAGAATGAACAATTTTTTACATTATAAATTTACGTTATCTTTTTTCAAGGTAGAAACCCCATATTTTCTCACCAGTTTAGATAACGCTGAAAAGTTACGAAATTAGTAATTAAGGTTAAGCATGTTATTCTGAAAACTTTTTAAAAAGATTTACATCAAAAGGAACTTATCTAAGATATTTTAGGTCCTCTATTTCATATATTGTAAATAATCAATAAAAATTCATTTAAAATAGATAAAGAATTGGCAAAAGATTAGGATAGTTTGATATTATTATAGAAAAATAATGCTAATTCTGTAAAAACGCTACGCTTAGGATAGCTATCGAGAAATAAAAATATTATAAATTTCAGCTATGAGCAGAGAGTAACTTACGGTTAGAATTGATCGGGGTAAGGATAGTTCCTATTCTCTACTAGTTCTCTATCTAGAGTATTAGCGATGCTAAAAGTCCTATTAGATGTGTAGCGATCGCTGCACCTAATCCTAGCCCCATCATTTCTAAGCCTTTTTTCTTAGGGTTTACATCACTAAGTAAACCTATTAAAAAACCTACAAAGAATATTGATATACCTGAAATAATGTATGATGAGACAAGACCTAGAATTCCGCTTATTCTAAGAAAATATGGTATAATAGGGATTATTGCACCGGTTATATAAGAAATTCCAGTGATACCAGAGCTCTTCAGAGGATTTTCTTCCACCTTTGGAGCTATGATATCTTCAGCTACATCAACAAGTTGGGGTGAAATTGATTGTGCTATTACGTCCTTTATTCCAAGTTCAGAAAGAATATCCTTTAGCCTCTTTGAGACTTCATTTCTGTCAACTATCTTTTGTATTTTTATTTTCTCTCTCTTATTTTCATTTATTTCTTTTTCAGATTTCGTTGATAAGTACGCTCCTATACTCATGGATAATGTACCGGAAATTCCTACTATTAGTCCTGATAATGCGACTACAATAGGGTTATTTATAGCGCCCGCTATTCCTGAAGTAGCTGCTAAGACTTCTATTAGCCCGTCACTAATACCGTATACAAAATCACTAACGTCTTTAGCTTTTATTGTTGTGAGCATCTCCTCGTGTACAGCCTCATCAACGCTAATTTCTTTCATTTTTTCTCTTTCGTCTTGGTCTAGTTCATTACTATTTGATAATTCGTGGTATTTTTGGATATCGTTCTCCTCATTGCTCTCTAGGAGTCTGAGAGTTAATTCCAGGCCAATAATTTTCCTAATTATGCTGTAAAACTTAGCATTAATTTTCTGTCTAAAACCAAGGTCTTTCACTTCTATTCCTCTTTTTTCACTAATTTCCTTCCAGATAGAAGCATGTTTCCTTTCCATCTCTGACATTTTGGCTAAGAACGCTCTCGCTACTGGATCTTTTTCTTTCCTGCTTAATTCTCGGTATACTTCAGCGTCAAATAATTCTTCTTTATACTGTTTACTGTAATCCATTAAATAAATTAGAATCATTCTAATTTAAAAGTTTTTCTAATATAGTAGGGCTGGAGCAGGAAAGTTCTCTTGGTATTAGTTTGCCATTAACTATTAAAATTCTGTATATTATTAAAAAATAGAAAAATAGAAGGAAGTGGTGGGATAAAATTAATAAAGGTTTTCTTATTTAATTTACATAAATGAAAAGGCTGATAGTCCTAATATTCTCTCTAATAGCAATAGGGGTTGTAGTCCCTGCTAATGCATATGCCCCTTTTATGGCACAGCCCCTCTATCTTAACATTTACCCAATATATACTGTAATTAACGTAGTTAATACGACTTATATCGGTGCAACTAGCTATTTTCATAATAACGTTACCGAGATAGTTAACTTTGTAGCTCATAACTCGACAATGAAAATTGAGCTATATAATGCTACTACTGGTGTCCAAATAGGCTGTATCTCTGTCATAATCCCCCCGCAATTTTACAAGTACGTATATTATAGTCCACAGTACGGCTCTGCGATTTTCTTAATAAATGTGACCGACAATGATACGTTCTATAAAGTCCCGGTAGCCTATTTGCACCTCGGCTTGTATTCAGTGGAAAACGCAAGTGGATATAATGTTAACTGTATTTATGAGATACCTATTGGGTCACTATACACACTATCAGGCGGTGTCTACGTTTATGTGAATACCACTTCCTTCTTTAACAAATATTTGAACGGAGTTCAAACTATTACATCGGACGTCAAAGCAGATATAGAAGGGGTCTACGCGTTCATTTTTGTAAGTTAAGACTTTTTTTTTAACTTTAACCTCCTATCTGTTTTTTCTTTTTTTAAAAAAAATAAAAAATTTTATTCCAAAACTATTCTAACGTCTGTGGCAAATGCACCACTTTCATTTACAAATAGTGGGTTTATGTCCATCTCCTTGATGTTTAAGTCAACGATCATCCTAGAGATGGCTACTATTGTCCTAATTAATGACCCCTCGTCATAACCCCTCTTCCTAGCGTGTAACATATCATGGATCTTGCTTTCCACCAGTACTTCTTGTGCTTCATCTTCGTAAATTGGTGATAACGCATAAGCTACGTTCTTAAGAACGTCGACATATATACCTCCACTCCCTACTAATACCACATGTCCAAACACGGGGTCTTTGAGTCCCCCAACAAACACTTCCAGCCCGGTGAGTTGCTGCTGTATCAGGACTCTTTTAGTCTGCTTGCTAAGTTCCTTATAAATACCTTTTACTTGGTCTTTCTCGACGTTAACGACTACTCCTTTTAGCTCAGTCTTATGGACAGGCTGGTCTGGAGAGATCTTCATGACTACTGGATACCCTATACTATCAGCGACCCTCTGTGCTTCTTCTTCGCTTTCTGCTATGCCCCACTTAGGAGTCTTGACACCGTAAATCTCCATTAACTTTAATGCTTCATAGTCTCGTAAAGTCTTTTTACCCTTTACTATTTCCGTAGCAGACTCTATCGGTTGGGAGATCCTAATTTTCTTTCTCGCTTCGGGCTTCTTTACTAAATACCTGATTGCTTTTACTGCGTCTTCTGGGAAAGTATAAGCAGGCATTCCTGCTGACTCCAAGATCTTTAACGCAAAGTCCTCATCAAGTCCCATTGTTATCCCTATGACGCCCTTGCTCTTAAAAGACGTTATAACTCTGGCTACGTCTGAACAGCTTACCATGGGTAAAGCTTGGACTATTACTAATTTGGTACAGTCTAAGTCTGATAATATCTTAAGGGCTGAGAGGTACCTTTCTCTGTTTGCGTCACCTGTAAGGTCTAACGGGTTCTTAGGGATCGAGGTAGGAGGTAAAACCTTTCTTAGTTCTTCCTGCATCCAAGACGGGATTTCTACCAGCTTTAACCCGTTTTTCTCTATTTCATCTGAAGTTAAAACACCATGCCCTCCTGAGTTCGTGATCACGAGGACTTGTTCCCTTATTGGTTCTGAATACATCAGTATCCTTGCTAAGTTTAACATATCATGTAAGTTATCCACTAAGATCCCGCCCCCAGTCTTTACTGCAGCCTTGAAAACCTCAAAAGACCCTGCCAAAGACCCTGTATGTGTCTTTGCCGCTGCAGCACCATTAGAGGTCGTCCCTCCTTTAAGGAATATTACGGGCTTTCTCTTAGTAACGTCTGGTAGGGTCTCCAAGAACGCATTTCCGTCTGAAACTCCCTCGATATAGACGAAAATTGCTTTGGTTTCGGCGTCATTAGATAAATATTCTAAAACCTCGTACTCCTTTATGTCCGCTTGGTTACCTAAACTTACCATGTAACTAATCCCTACTCTGTTTTTCTGTGCCCAATTGAGCATGTAAACACCTAGACCTCCACTTTGGACTACTAACGCTATATTACCCCTTTTTACGTCAGAGTATGCAAATGTGGCGTTTAGTTCAGGCGTAATAATCCCGAAGGTGTTAGGTCCTAGCATCCTTATATTACCCTTCTTAGCAATACTCAATACTTCGTCTTCCAGTTTAGCTTCTCCTACTTCTCTGAATCCTGCTGTTATCACTATAGCAGCTTTAACTTGTTTTTCTACGGCTTCTTCCATTACTGACGGTACAGCTTCTCTAGGGACTGTAATGACTATGAGGTCGAGCTGGTCTGGGATCTCTTTTATGCTTTTGTAAGCTTTCACCCCCTCTACGTCTTCTGCTTTAGTATTTACTGGATATAATTTCCCGTGATAAGTGGATAACAAGTTCCTGAAAACGATGTTTCCGACTTTTTCTTTGTGTCTGGAAGCTCCGATCACTGCTATACTTTTTGGTTTAAATAAAGCATCTAATGTCATAACTTTCTAATAAGGAAATATTATATAAAAACTTTTTATGTCTAATTAGCGAAATAACAACTAGTCTAACTCCTCGACTTTTAAGAACCTAGTAGTACCTCCATTGTCTCCACATACACCTCCAACTACTACAATGAACCCTTTCTGGCCAAGATATGCTGCTTCCTCTCTGGCCTTTTTTACTATTTCATCTAAACTTTTTAGCTCTTCAGCCTTCTTGGGATATACGCCGTAACAGATCCTCAATTTCTTTATTAAATCCTCTGAAGGCGTGAGGGTGATTACGGGAACCACTGGTCTTAACCTAGATATTCTCAGCGCTGACGAACCAGACCGTGTATAAGTAATTATTGCAAATGCTGATGATAATATACTTGATATTACAGCCGAATAGGCTATGGCTTCGTCGACATTTTTATAGATATGAGTTCTTTTCGGTTTAAAGGTCCTCTCTACGGAGATTATGAGTTCATTAAGGGTCTTAGCAGCTTCTATGGGAAACTTTCCCATGGCAGTCTCATCGCTCAACATGATCGCATCAACTCCTTGTGATATTGAGTTAGCGACATCAATTGTCTCGGCCCTTGTTGGAAGCGGTGAGTTCACCATCGACTCAAGTACTTGTGTTGCTAAGATAACTGGTTTTCCATAAGCTCTAGCAATATTTACTATTTTTCTCTGAGTCTGTGGAAGGTTTGGCAAACCTACTTCAACACCTAAGTCACCCCTAGCCACCATTATACCATCGGCTTCTCTCACTATATTCCTGAGATTTTTTAACGCCGCTTTCTTTTCAATTTTAGCTATAACCCATGCTTTTCCTGACACTATTTCTTTTACTTTCCTTATGTCTTCTTCACTCACAACAAAAGACAGTCCTATATAAGTTGCTCCCAGTATTAACGCTTCTTTTAGTAATTCAAGGTCTCTTTGAGTTATCCCGAGAGGTATGTCGGCATCTGGTATATTAATCCCTTTCCTGGAAGTTAATATCCCTCCTTCTTTTACGATGCCTTCAGCATACCCATCATCTACTTTAGTTATTTTGACCCTTATCCTACCGTCTGCGATCAGGACATCTGTACCTTCTTTTATTAACTTAAAGAATAATTGGTCTTCTACGGGGACTCCTTTATCCCCAAATTTAATCTGATCTCCGTTCTTCAAAATAATCGGTTCATTTTCTAGGTCTCCTATCCTAAGCTTGGGGCCTGGAAGATCTACTAAGACCGGGGCTTTGTCCCCTACTAGTTCGAAATATTTTTTATGCTGTTCCTCATCACCATGTGCAAAATTAAGCCTTATAACGTCTGTGTATTTCAACAATTCATCTACTAATTTTTCACTAGAAGGCCCCAATGTGGATATAATTTTGGTCTTTCTTTTAGACATATCTAGGTAGACCCTTAGTATCTCCTAGTATGTTACCGAATTTATTGTTTATCTTAGCTATTACTAACATCCCAGCGTTTCTTACTAGATAATAAGTGTTGAGGAACTCATTAGGTGTTAGTGACTCCATGAAAACTAACCTCAATACTTGAATTACATCTGGGGTTTCCGACCCTGGAGGTAAAAAAGCGAAATCGACACCCATTTTAAGGAGGTCTTCTGTGAGCTCTTGGAAGAACTTTCTTTTCTCATCTTTCTTTAGTTCATTTATCGCCGACTTATGGTTAGGATGAATTAAAATTCCCATAGAAATAAGATAGAACTTTGAGGAGTCGTTAGGTCTTATAATATCTATTGAAGGAAATCCTTGAGGAGGGGCTGTAACAATGTGAAAGGCTTCTTTAGCTTGTGGTGGAATAGTTATAGAAAGCCCAAGTTCTTTAATTATCGTTTCTAGTTCTTTGTCATTCATCATATTTACTTGAATTCTAATAATTTAGCACTTTCGCTTAATCTTTTAACTCTCCCTATCAGTTCAGTAGTGTGGAACAACATAACAAAATAGTTACGAGTGTAATAATTTTGTTTCTCGTAATCGGTACAACAGTCACATTACATAACGAGCTGACAATTTACTATTTTATTTCTATTTTTCTGTTAGGGATAGCGGTAAATTCTCTATTCTCCGAGGCTAGGCTGAACATACTCTTTGTAGGTGCGTCAATTCCTCTCATAATTAATTACTCTTATCCCGATTTTGCAATATTAGTAATCGGATTAGCAGCCGTCGCTTGTTACTATTATAGGGAGTTTAGCCAGGTTGTCCTAATCTTAGCAATTAACCTCTTTGTAATCAACTTATCCGACTTGCTAATGTTTTTCTCTTTTGTATCCCTTCTCATAGCGTTGAGGCTCTCAAAAATAGACTCAAGGGCATTTATTGCAAGCGGGATAATTCTATTGTTAGTAGCTGCCTATTTATCTAAATTATCCACCACTTTGGGTGATTTAGCCTACTTTAATTTACTATTCGGTACGATCGGCATCGTGACAGAAAGTTCGAAAGTTAAATTGTCTCCCAAGCTCGCTACGCCTCTAGTGCTTTTAACGGTTCCGCTCGTTTCATGGGCTCTCCCTATCCCTTACACTTACTACTGGTGGGTCCCTTATTCGTTCTTTTTCAAATACGGTATAATTAACCTATGGCTACCCGGGTTGGGCTATTTCCCAGCAATAGAAATGTTCCCTGTATATTTCATCTCTCATTTTTTAGTATATAAATGGGGACAGTTTATAGCCGTTCATATCTTCATTTTTGTTCTGTATTATATATCCGCATTATCATCTTATCTACTTTTCTCCATGTTCGATAAAGGGAGAAAAATACGGGTACTATCTGCTATTTTATACTCTTTACTTATGCCCATAACCTCCATACCGCTCTCTATAACTTATAGTATCTTACCTTTATCCCTTTATCTAGCAAGGAAAATTTCAATTAGGAACTACGTACTATTCTTCATAACGTCCGTGTTGTCATCGAGCATAGCGTATCCTTTTGACCTTACTTTTTCAGCAATAGTCAATGAAAATGTCCGAAAAGACTATGCTGTAATCGCATTTATAGCCAGTTTATTTTGGCTGACACCATATTTTATCCTTGGTTATCCCAGCAATGTTGAAATGTTTTACTCTATTTTCACGGAGCAGCTTATCTACTATATCCTCTTTTTAATAATCTTAGGGATAGCGTTTGTAACTAGGAGTAAGATTGTTGCTTTTTCAGCACTTCTTGGAGTATCGTATATAGTGTTAGGGTTCCCGTTTTTTTATTTGTTATACCCATTTGTAATATTATCAACTTTCATCGCTTTACTAAACTCAGCTAATAATAACTCTATTTTAGCCATATTTTTACTCTCTTTGTTTGTACTTTCTTCGTATTCTGTTTTAACACAACCGTTTTATCACCAATCTCCTGCGATAAATAGTGTCATTAAGCAATTAGAACGCTTACCTTTCGGAACAGTATACTGGAACTCTTCTTATCCCTTAATGTCTCCCTTACCTATTACTAACTTTACCACATTTGCGAACTATATAGTAGAGAATGATAGCATAGTCAATAATACCAATTACCTTGGTTATCCCGTTTTTACTTACTATTCAAACACCACCCTGTACAAACATAAGTACATAACAGTGAGTGTGAAACCCCTCATTAATGCTAAGGTACAACGTTATAACGGTTCTTTTATATGGGTTGCCCAAAGCCCACATCAACAATCATCAGTATCTGTAGTCTTCACTGAACCTGAAAATTTATCTGGAGAACTAAAAGTAAATGTAAATATTACAGATCTAGAATACTTTTACGTTGAAGTTTATTCTAACAGTGGAGTCAAATATTATCATAATTCTTCAACTATACCGGTTAACGGGACAATAGACCTGATAGACCTAATATGCTATAACCCTCAAGCCCATGAAGTATTTAACGTAAGTTTAGTATACCAAAATTCCACCCAGGAAGAGAATTTACTCATAATACCCCCAGTAATAAAGAACGAGATTATTTTTATTAAAAACGAGTCCTTTACTAATGGACACCTAGTAATTAGTATAACCTCAAATGTGAACTTCACCCTCAGGTTCGACAGTGGTATAGGTCTGACTTTTAGTTTAAACGGTATGAACGTAAGTAACCTCACAAAAACCTACGAGTTACCCCCCGGACATTACGAGATTATGGGGGTATATGAGAACCAAGGTTACATTTTTTACGGAGAACTCGCCACAGTAACCGGGTTTGCCCTAGGGCTTCTATACGCCTTAACAATGTCAAACGAGAAAATTAGAAGTAAGTTTAAGAAGGTATTCAAAGTAGAGAAAATAGAGAAATACATAGAAGGATGACATTATCCCCAAAAGCACCCATCTCCCTGAGTATATAGCCCTGAAGACTATAGCCAAAATCGGTATAGCTATCACTAAGCCTAAAAAAGAGTTAGTTAATGTGACTATTAAGGAGCATATCATTAAGCTAAACAGAGAGGAAAAGACCCCTCTTAAAACGCTAAAGTCCTTAAAAAATAGCTTTGACATCGCCTCTATTACAAAGAAGGATAAAGACCAAAGAAAAAGGAAATGAATTACTACGACAACTATTCGGGGTAGGTGTATCTCATTCACTTTAATACACTACTTCTACTAGTTTTTAAGGTTTCTACGAAGAGTATAAACTTTTATTAAATATTTTGAAAAAAAGCTTAATTAAATTTATCTTATTTATTTTTTACATGGACTCAAACTGGAGATCTACGCCCCTTGAGATTAGGGAAGGAATAAAGTACCTTTCTGCACACTTCTATCCCGAAGGGATAATGGGTAGGTGGAGCGAACTAAAGAAACTTTCATTCAACGCTGCAAAGGCAATAAAACTCTACTCCCTACAGCAAGTTATAGAAGAACTTGAGCATTTTGACTTCTTTAAGGAATACTTTAAGGACGACCCCTTAAGCACAGTAAAACTACCCCAATCCTATGTCGAGTTATTTGACGGATTAGTAGAGGACTTTAAGACACCTAATTGGAAAGACAATGTGGCAACTAGGTTCCACATGATCACAGAAGGAGTACTAGCCACAGTAGGGTTAAAAATCTTGAACGAGACCTCCAGACGATACGGCCTTACAAAGTTTAATGAGGGCATAAAGGCTATAATCGAGGACGAAGCGAGGCATGTTAATTTCGGTTTTTCCCTCATAGAAAATAAGGAATACGCTATAAAAAGGGTCGAAGAGTTATTCCCTCTGGCTGTTAGGATAGTCAAAGACGGTAAAGAAAAAATTGAACCGATGGGGTATAATATGGATGAGTTAATAGGGCTAATGGAAGATCTAAAGAAAGCTAGGATAGAGAAACTTTCTTCCCTAAGTAAATAGAGTTATTAGGTAGAATAGAGTTAACCTTGTAGTTTTTTGAAAATACTGTCCTGAACCCTACCCTCTCCATGGTCTTTTTTAGTTCCCACGGTAAATACAGCTTATAGAACCGCTCTACTCTCCTCCCAGAAACATAACTAGTTATGACGATATTTCTCTTGAAGAAGTACTTGGGTTGGACTAACCATACTGTGACCATGATACTGCCTCCCTCCTTCAGTACTCTCTTTGCCTCCATTAACGCGGCCGATGGGTCCCTGAGGTGGTGTATAGAAGAAATGTACAGAAGCGTATCGGCACTCTCGCTCCTCAAAGGCATAAACTCCATGTCTGCAAGGACTAAGTCCTCGCACCCCCTTTTCCTTGCTTCATTTAGTTGCTTTGATGAAAAGTCTAAGCACAACTTGAGGTCTGCTTTAGCAGCTATACAGTTCTGTCCTGAACCGCACCCTACATCAACCAGTATTTTTGCTTTATCCAGCATAGTAAGGTACCCTAGGGGCTTTCTTCTGTGGACAATGTATTCGTAAGCGTCCTTAGTCCTTTCTTTTTCATCCACATAAGATTTTTCAGCCCGCTTAACTAATTAAGTATCTTGTGAAAATTATAGTGGATCTAG